>DASYSV010000165.1:0-7773 GCA_036010185.1 Puia sp. | reverse complement strand
TGGTGAGTACCAGACCCGCGATACCGGGTGCGGTAAGGGTGGCTCCCAGCGAACTGAGGACCCCGATCGTGAACAACAGGTTCAGGATAAGGGCGCAGTTGGCGACCCATCCGCCGGTGTTATAGTAGATCAGCATCAGGGCGAAGATGACTACGAAGGAGATGGCGAAGGCCATCATGCCGCCGTGTACGGCTTCCTGTCCGAGGGTGGGTCCGACGACCTGTTCCTGTACGATCTTGGCGGGTGCGTCCAGCTGACCGGATTTCAGGATGTTGGCCAGGTCCTTTGCCTCCGTGATCGTCTGGTCCGAGCTGCCACGGCCGCGGCCCATGGTGATCCGGGACGAGCCGCCGGTGATGGGTTCATTTACGGTGGGAGCCGAATAGACGATATCATCGAGCACGATCGCGATGGGTTTGTTGACGTTCTTGGTCGTCATATCGCCCCATATCTTCGCTGCCTGTTTGTTCATGCTCATTTCGACGACGACATCACTCGTGATGGGATCGAAATCCTGGCTGGCATCGTCGACGATGGTTCCCTGCAGTCTTGCCTTGTCCGACCCGGGGAGCGTCTTGATCGCATACAGCTCCAGGTAGGGAAGTTTCTTGCCGTTCTCGTCGAGGTCCTGTTTACCCCAGAGGAATTTGAGGTCCTGCGGGAAATTGTTCCTGACGATGGGGTTATTGAGATAGTTGTTGACGGTGCCGGTGTCCTTCAGCATGGAGCGGCCGACGAAAGAGTAGCTCGGCGTCTGACCATTCTGTCCCCGGCTTTCGGCCGGAGCCAGTACGTGGAATAGCGGATTGGCGTTGGCCAGTTGGGTCGTGGTATCTTTTTTCGTCGTGTCCTTCGCTGCGACTTTGTTGGCGCCGGTACTATCGGCTGTGTTCGCGACGCCTCGATTCGCGGCAGCCGTATCGGCCTTTGCTCCGTTGAGATATCCCTGGAGCGCCTTGTCTGCAGCGACAAAATCATTCGCGAGGTCGGGCCAGCTGTACACTTCCCAGAACTGCAGGTTGGCGCTGGACTGGAGGTATTTGCGGATCCGCTCGGGGTCTTTGGCGCCGGCCAGCTCGACGGTGATGATACCCTTGGCCTGGTCGAGATTGATATTCGGTTGGGCTACGCCGAACTGGTTGATACGATTGTCGAGGACCCTGTAGGTCTCGCTCATCGCGGCGTTGGCTTCGTCATGCAGCCAGGAGAGCACCGTCGCATCGGAAGCGTCGTAGCCGATCTTGTTACGGTTGATATTGGAGAACAGCGGAGCAAGCTTCGCGGTCGGATTGATCTCTTTATAGGATTCCGCGAACAGATCGATGAGGTTGGTGCTGCTGTTCATCTTTTTTTGCTGGGCCATGGCGATCGCCTTCAGCACATTCGGGTCACGCGGGTTGTTGGCCAGTCCAATGAGCAATTTGTCCAGCTGGATATCCATTGTAACGCTCATGCCTCCCTGCAGATCGAGACCCAGCAGCAACTCGCTTTCCTTGGACTTTTGATAGGTGGAGCCCCATGGAGTGATCTTGGTTTCTTTCGTGCTGTCCAGCAGCCTGGCGAGGCGGGCATTGTAGACCTCGTCGATAGTGTCCTGGTAGAGAGCCTGGGCCTCTTTGTCGCCGGGGTATTTTTGAGCAGCGGATTGGGGGTATAGCCGGGAAACGGCCGTTTTGGCCTTTGCCTGCATCGCCGATTCGTGCTTGTTCACGAAATAGGTGAAGGAAAGCTGGTATACGGAGATAACGATCAGTAGTGCAGCAAAAAGACTTACCAGTGGTCTCATTGTAAAATGACGTTTGAATTTTAGGAACGGCAAATATAGGTTTTTTCCTACCTTCGCGCCGCAATTTATCAATTTATGCGATTATCCTCCATTCTCTCCCGCTTCAGCGAGCCGGAAACGTTAAAAATGGCCAAGTTAGGACGTGAACTACGTGCAAAAGGCATCGACGTCATCGATCTCTCCCTTGGCGAGCCTGATTTTGACACCCCAGAGCATATCAAGAATGCCGCGAAGAAAGCCATCGACGACAACTGGTCGCACTATACACCGGTTGCGGGCTATGCCGATCTGCGCGAAGCCGTGTGCGTCAAATTCAAACGGGATAACGGACTGGATTACAAGCCTGAGAACATCGTCGTTTCGACCGGCGCTAAGCAGAGTCTGGCCAATGTCATCCTTGCGCTGGTGGATGAAGGCGACGAGGTGATCATACCGACGCCGTACTGGGTCACCTATTCCGAATTGGTAAAGATAGCGCGTGGGAAGGTAGCGGAAGTGCATACCACGCTGGAAAGCGGTTATAAGATCACGCCGGCGCAGCTGGAAAAGGCGATCACTCCGAAAACGAAGGTATTTCTGTTCTCATCGCCTTGTAACCCCTCGGGAGCCGTTTACAGCAAGAGTGAGCTGGCGGCGTTGGCGGAAGTATTCCGGAAGCACCCCGAAGTGGTCATTATTTCGGACGAAATATATGAATATATCAATTTTATCGGCAAGAATGAAAGTATAGCGCAGTGGCCGGATCTGAAGGACCAGGTGGTCATCGTCAACGGTCTGAGCAAGGGTTTTGCCATGACAGGATGGCGGTTGGGTTATATCGCAGCCAATGTGGAGATCGCCAGGGCCTGTGAGAAATTGCAGGGTCAGTTCACCAGCGGTACGAATAGCATCGCCCAGAAATCGGCGGTTGTGGCGTTGACGGCCGATCTGGCGCCGTCGATGGACATGGTAAAGGAGTTTACGGCGCGTCGTGAGCGGACGCTACAGCTGGTGAAGTCCGTACCGGGTCTGAAATGTTTCGAGCCGCAGGGCGCTTTTTATATTTTCCCGGATGTGTCCTATTACTACGGCAAATCGGATGGTACGACGACGATATCGAACTCCGCTGATTTTTCCATGTATCTTTTGAATACGGCGCATGTGTCTTCCGTGATGGGAGATGCGTTCGGCGAGCCGGCCTGCGTGCGATTTTCTTTTGCCAACAGCATGGGGAATATCGAAAAGGCGTGGGGAAGGATCAAGGACGCTCTCGCGAAGCTAAAGTAATGAGCTGCCGGTGCAGGTCGAGCACCTGCTGTATCACCGGGTGGTTCTCGTCGTTGTAGATGACCGCGTCGCAAAGTCTCATTTTAATTTCTTCGTCAATCTGGTTGTTCATTCGCCGGAGCACTTCTTCGCGCGTGACGTTGTCGCGCTGCATGGCGCGGTGGATGCGCAGGGTAGGAGGGGCATATATACCGATGATGAAATCGAGCTCGTCTGCGGCCGCGCTCTCGAAAAGGAGGGCGGCTTCGCGGATGGCGTACGGGTGATCCAGGGTCGAGTGGTACTGCATCCATCTCCGGCCCTCGCGGATGGTCACGGGGTGTACGAGACTGTTGAGCAGCTGAAGCTGTGCAGGGTCGCCGAAGACTTTTGCGGCCAGGTATTTCCGGTCGAGCTGTCCGTTGACATAGGCCTCGTCGCCGAAGTGAAGGCGGATGGATTCCCGAAGGCCGGAGTCTTCATTCATGAGACGTTTGGCTTCCGCGTCTGCATAGGAGACGGGGATACCGATGACTTCGAAAATGGCGGCTACCGTGGATTTCCCGGAACCGATGCCGCCTGTTACACCGACTCGCAACATAGGCAATGGGTCAATGATAAAGCCCGGGATGACCGGGCTTTACTGTTTATTTGGTAGCGGCGGCAGTAGCCTTATTCAGGTTTTGCGTCCATTCCATGGAGATGGCGCTTTTTTCTATCTTAAGATAGCTGCCCGGGCTCGTCTCGATCATGAGGGTGCCGTCTTCGTTGATCTTATTCACGGTTCCGTGGATGCCGGCGATGGTCACGATCTTGTCTCCTTTCTGCATACCCTCCTGGAACGTCTTAGCCAATTTGGCTTTCTTGGCCTGGGGGCGTATCATGAAGAGCCAGAACACGAGGATCATACCGCCGAGGAGGATCAGTTGAAGCGAACCGCCGCCTGAGGGGGCACCGGCCTGTAATAAAACGAATAGTAAGGAATGCGTCATTGTTGATTATTGTTTGTATTGAATTATGATTTCTTGTCGACCACCACGGAGAACATGAGCGACCAGGTCTGTTTGCCCTTCGTGTTGGAGCTGACGAATAAGGTCTTATGATTAACACCCGGACGGCCCTCGCTGTTGAATGTTGCACGGATCTGTCCTTCGGCGCCCGGTGCGATAGGGGCTTTGGGTTGCTCGGCGATGGTGCATCCGCAGCTGGGCTGGACGCGGGCGATCACGAGCGGCATGTTTCCGGTATTCCTGAATCTGAAGGAGACGTCCAGCTTCTGTCCTTCGGGGATCCTGCCAAAGTCCCTGTAGGAGGAGTCCAGCCATTGGATGGTGGTGAACCGGGTGGAATCGGCCATAGCCGCAGCGGAAGCCGCGACCGACGTGCTGTCGGAATGACAGGAGGCAACCGACGAAGCGATCAGTACGGTAAACAGGCAACAGGCCAAAAAGGTGCGCATGCGGTTGGTATTTTTTTGCAAACGTACTAATTCGTCCTGAAATCGACCTTATGCATCTTGTCTTCGTGGACCAGCTCTTTATGGATATTGTCCAGGATACCATTGACGAACTGTCCGCTTTGCGGCGTGCTATAGTCCTTGGCCAGGTCGATATATTCGTTGATGGTCACTTTGGGCGGGATGGTCTCGAAATAGAGGAATTCCACCACACCCATCTGCATCAGGATCATGTCGAGCGTCGCGATCCGTTCGGGGTCCCAGTTCTTGAGCCGGGGGCGGATGAGGTCCATCACCACCTCTTTTTTGTCGATGACGGTTTGCAGGAGGATCCGGGCGAAGTCCCATTTTACCTTGCTGATGATCTCCTGGAAATCGACCGACCCGGGTTTGGCGATATAGCTCATTACTATCTGGCTGATCATTTCCCCGTCGTCGTCCCAGTTGGAGAAAAGCTCTTCTATATGAAAGAGAAAGGAATCGTTGGGCAGGACGATGGTGCCGAAGATCAATTCAAGGATGTCGCGTTCGGTTTTGCGGTCGCGGCTCTGTTGACGGATATAGCGCTGATATTCTTCGGTGGCCACGAGTCCGTGATATAATTTGCGGATGAGGTCCTTATTTTCCTGCAGGTGGGGTTTATCGGCTGCCAGCGCCTTTTTCAATGATTCGTCCCCGAGCATCTTCCAGAGGAACTCGTTGCCTGCGAGCTTGATATTGACATTTAGATCTTCCGCGCTTGGAAGGTGTTTGGAGGCCCTGAGGCGGGAATCTGTCTCAGCGTAGCGGGCGATCTCGATGATGATATAAAGGAGATAGGATAATAATTGCCTGGACTGATCAAAGTGCTTTTGCAGGATCTTGACGGCATCGGGCGAATCTATGGTCTGTTCCTGCGCTTCCAGCGTATAAAGGGTTTGCATCACCTTTACCCGGATATTTCTTCTACTGATCATTTATTTGAATGAACTTTATTCTTTGGGCTGCAAATATAGGGTAATTTGACCATTGGGTGAAACCCACTGACAAACAGCCGGATATGGCCCTGAAAAAATGACACGAAGCGGGCTGCCTGGAGTGGCCCGGATGGGGTTCCGGTCAGCCAAAAACTGCAAAAAAGGCATTGCGACCGGGTTTGGTATAAATTTCGTGTACCTTTGCACACCTGCGAGGAGGCGGAGGCGCCGCAGGAGACTCATCTTTCATCAAAACAACAAAATCAATACAACTATGGGCAAAAAGTTAAACGTTACCCCCTTATCTGACAGGGTAATTGTGAAGCCGGCTCCCGCCGAGGAAAAGACGGCAGGCGGTATCATCATTCCCGATACGGCAAAAGAGAAGCCGCAGCGTGGTACGGTAGTAGCCGCCGGTCCTGGCAAGAAGGACGAGCCGGTAACCGTGAAAGTCGGGGATACGGTATTGTATGGCAAGTATGCAGGCACCGAGATCCAGATCGAAGGTGACGATTTTCTGATCATGCGTGAATCTGACATTTTAGCAATCGTTTAATTTTGAAAATAGCTCAACTGAAATAATTATGGCAAAACAACTCTTCTTCGAAATCGAAGCCCGCAACAAAATGAAAAAGGGCGTCGATACGCTGGCCAACGCCGTCAAGGTGACACTCGGCCCCAAAGGACGCAATGTCGTATTGGAAAAGAAATTCGGCGCTCCCGCGATCACCAAGGACGGTGTTACCGTGGCCAAGGAGATCGAACTGGAGGACCCCATCGAGAACATGGGTGCGCAGATGGTGAAAGAAGTGGCTTCCAAAACGGCCGATATCGCCGGTGACGGAACCACCACCGCTACGGTTCTGGCCCAGTCCATCATCAGCGAAGGTCTCAGGAATGTAGCCGCAGGCGCAAACCCGATGGACCTGAAGCGCGGTATCGACAAGGCGGTTGAAAAAGTAGTCGAAAGCCTGAGCGCACAGTCGAAGACCATCGGTAGCGATAAGAACAAGATCGAGCAGGTGGCTTCCGTATCGGCCAACAATGATTCGGCTATCGGCAAGCTTATCGCAGAGGCTTTCGGTAAAGTAGGTAAGGAAGGCGTCATCACCGTGGAAGAAGCGAAAGGTACCGATACGACTGTAGAAGTCGTAGAAGGCATGCAGTTCGACCGCGGTTATATCTCTCCCTATTTCGTTACGAATAGCGAGAAGATGGAAGCTGAATTGCAAAATCCCTATATTCTTATCTACGATAAGAAGATCTCGGCAATGAAGGACATCCTTCATATCCTGGAAAAAGTAGCACAGGGCGGCCGTCCGCTGCTCATCATAGCAGAAGACCTGGAAGGCGAGGCGCTGGCTACGCTGGTGGTCAACAAACTGCGTGGAACCATCAAGGTTGCCGCTGTAAAGGCTCCCGGTTTCGGCGATCGCCGCAAGGAAATGCTTCAGGACATCGCGATCCTCACCAAGGGTATCGTGATCAGCGAAGAGCAGGGTTATAAACTCGAAGGCGCCGATCTGAGCTATCTCGGTACGGCTGCTTCGGTCACTATCGATAAGGACAATACTACCGTCGTTGGCGGTAAGGGCAAAAAAGAAGATATCACCGCCCGCGTCAACCAGATCAAGGCGCAGATCGAGTCCACCACTTCGGATTACGATAAGGAGAAATTGCAGGAGCGTCTTGCCAAGTTAGCGGGGGGTGTAGCCGTATTGTACGTAGGTGCTGCCACGGAAGTCGAGATGAAAGAGAAGAAAGACCGCGTCGACGACGCCCTGCATGCAACCCGTGCAGCCGTTGAAGAAGGCATCGTGCCCGGCGGCGGTATCGCATATATCCGCGCTGTCGAATCGCTCGAAAAGCTGAAAGGCGCCAACGAAGACGAAACCACCGGAATCGCTATCGTCAAGAGGGCGCTGGAAGAACCGCTGCGACAAATCGTTGCCAACTGCGGTGTGGAAGGCAGCATCGTCATACAGAAAGTAAAAGAGGGTCAAGCCGATTACGGTTTCAATGCCCGGACGGAAAAATATGAGAACCTGTACAGAGCCGGCGTTATCGATCCCACCAAGGTCGCCCGTATCGCGCTCGAGAATGCAGCTTCCATTGCAGGAATGTTGCTGACCACCGAATGCGTGGTTGCCGACAAGCCCAAGAAAGAAGAAGCGCATGCTCATCCCGGCGGTGCACCGGGTATGGGTGGAATGGATTATTAAATTCTGTTCTCCAAGAATACAAGACCCCGCTTTCGCGGGGTTTTTTGTTTTATGATTGCCTGGCGGCGACGGGGCCTTCGGCGCCCGTCCTACCATTTCATGCCGATA
>DASYSV010000161.1:0-8036 GCA_036010185.1 Puia sp. | reverse complement strand
GCGGCGAAATAGATGGTCTCGAAGATCTCTTTATTGAGCTGACGGGCCCTTTCCGACTCGAAGGGCAGCCGCATCAGGATGAATGCGTCCGCGAGGCCCTGGACACCCAGACCTATGGGACGGTGACGCAGATTCGAATTCCGCGCTTCCTCGATAGGGTAAAAGTTGTGATCGATGATCTTATTGAGATTTTTCGTCACCTCATAGGTCACCTCGTACAACTTCTGGTGATCGAAGACGCCGCCCGTCACAAACCGCGGCAGCGCCAGCGAAGCTAAATTGCAGACCGCGACCTCGTCCGGCGATGTATATTCGATGATCTCTGTGCAGAGATTGGAGCTTCGGATGGTGCCGAGGTTCTGCTGGTTGCTTTTGCGGTTGGCGGCGTCCTTATACAGAAGATAAGGCGTACCCGTCTCGATCTGGGCATCCAAAATGGCGAACCAGAGATCCTGCGCCCTGACCGTTCGGCGGGCGCGGCCTTCGCTTTCATAACGGGTATACAGGTCCTCGAACTCTTTGCCCCAGGATTCGTGCAGCCCCGGCGCTTCATGCGGACAGAACAGGCTCCAGTTACCTCCTGTCTCCACGCGCTGCATGAACAGATCGGGGATCCACAGCGCATAGAAGAGATCGCGGGCGCGCATCTCGTCCTTGCCGTGATTTTTCCGAAGATCGAGGAATTCGAAGACATCGGCATGCCAGGGCTCGAGATAGATGGCGAATGCGCCTTTGCGTTTGCCGCCTCCCTGATCCACATAGCGCGCCGTATCGTTAAAGACCCGTAACATTGGTATGATCCCGTTACTGGTTCCATTGGTGCCGCCGATATAGGTGCCGGTAGCGCGGATGTTGTGGATGGACAGACCGATGCCGCCCGCGGATTGGGAGATCTTCGCGGTCTGTTTCAGCGTATCGTAGATGCCGTCGATGCTGTCGTCCTTCATCGTCAGCAGGAAACAGGAGCTCATCTGTGGTTTTGGTGTCCCTGCGTTGAACAGGGTGGGAGTGGCATGCGTGAACCAGCGCTCGCTCATCAGGTGGTAGGTCCTGATGACGCCTTCGATATCGTGATGATGGATGCCGATGGCCACGCGCATATACAGGTGCTGGGGACGTTCGACCACTTTGCCTTCGACTTTCAGCAGATAGGACCGTTCGAGCGTCTTGAAGCCGAAATAATCGAAGCCGTAATCGCGGTCATAAATGATCGTAGAATCCAGCAACTCTGCATGGTCGGATATGATCTGCCAGACCTCTTCAGATAGTAGCGGCGTCGCCTTGCCGATCTTGCTATCCTGGCATTCGTACAGGAGTCGCATGGTCGACGAAAAGCTTTTGATGGTATTCTTGTGCAGATTGCTGACGGCAATGCGGCTGGCCAGCAGTGCATAGTCGGGATGTTTCACCGTGAGCGAGGCAGCGGTTTCGGCGGCCAGGTTATCGAGCTCGGTCGTAGTGACGCCGTCATAGAGTCCTTCGATCACCTTTTTGGCGACGTCGATCGAGTTGACGAACCGGCGGTCCAGACCATAGCATAGTTTTTCAATGCGGGCCGTGATCTTGTCGAATTTCACGGATTCCCGCTTGCCATTTCTTTTGATGACAAACATATATGTAGAATTTAATGAGTTCTTAGAAATCTTCCTCCAAACTGAACGTCTGCGCTTCCTTCCCCGACATGACCCCCGATTTCTGGTAATCGCCGACGCGTTTTTCGAAGAAATTCGTCTTCCCCTGTAACGAGATCATTTCCATAAAGTCGAACGGATTGGAGACATTGAACAGTCGTGGATAACCCAGCTCTCCCAGCCAGCGATCGGCCACGAATTCGATATATTGCTGCATCAGCCGGGCGTTCATCCCGATGAGATCGACAGGCAACGCTTCCGTGATGAATTCCTTTTCTATCCTCACCGCATCGCCGATGATCGTGGCTACCTGGTCGTGCGAAAGCTTGTTCTCCAGCATGGAGTATAGCAAACAGGCAAACTCGCAATGCAGGCCTTCGTCGCGGCTGATGAGCTCGTTGGAGAAGGTGAGACCCGGCATCAATCCTCTTTTCTTCATCCAGAAAATAGAGCAGAAGCTGCCGCTGAAAAAGATGCCTTCCACGGCGGCAAAGGCGACCAGCCGCTCGGCAAAGCTGCCGTTCTGTATCCAGCGCAATGCCCATTCTGCCTTCTTCTTCACGGCAGGCACCGTATCGATGGCATGGAAAAGCCGGTATTTTTCCTGCGGGTCCTTGATATAGGTGTCGATCAGCAGGGCATAGGTCTCGGAATGGATGTTCTCCATCATGATCTGGAACCCATAGAAACAACGGGCTTCCGGCAGCTGGACCTCACTCATGAAATTGACGGCAAGGTTCTCATTGACGATGCCGTCGCTGGCCGCAAAAAAGGCCAGCACATGCGAAATGAAATGCCGCTCACCGTCATTCAGGCGCTGCCAATCCTGCATGTCCGCGCCGAGATCGATCTCCTCGGCCGTCCAGAAACTGGCCTCGTGTTTCTTATACATTTCCCACACCTTCGGGAAATTGATCGGGAGGATGACGAACCGGTCCTTGTTTTCTTTCAGTAAGAGCTCATTCGTGTTTTGCATGGGACGTCAAAAATAACAATGCCCCGGACATAGCCGGGGCATGTTTATCCACTGCATGTGCTTAACTTTTTCCGTCGATCTGAAGGTCCGCGCGGAGCGCGGTTATTGCAGGATCTTTTCCGAGATCTTCCCGTCCCCCTTGCTTTTCAGGATCAGTTTGCGCGCACCATAGTGTGTCGTCTCTTCCTTGATGAGGTAGTGCTCGGCATCGTATTCGGTGAGATGGCTGTCCCTGGTGACGCCGATGCGTCCGCGCCAGATATCGAGACGTACCGGCTCCCATAGTTTCGTTTTGGCAGACCGGTAAGCAGCGTCGAGGACGGCATTGACGATATAGCCGTCATAAAAGGTCTCCTTCGGCGTGCCGCCTTTTTCCAATGCATTGAACACATCGGTGAACATATGGTTATACCCGAGATCGTTGACCTCATCGCCCACCGGGAAGAGCCAGCCGGTGTTGCTTTCCGCTTTTTCCGCCACATAATCCGCGCCTTTGCCGGTGGTGAACATCTCCAGACCCGTACGAAGGAAGTTGTTGATCCAGACGGTCCCTTCGGTACCCATGACCTCATCGCGGAGGTCCATGCCGCCGCGGAAGGTCCAGCTGACCTCGAACTGACCGATGGCCCCGTTCTCATATTTTACGAGCCCGATGGCGTGGTCTTCCGCATCGATGGGTTTCACCTGCGTATCGGCCCAGCACATGACTTCGACAGGGCGGATGTCCTTGCCGATGAAGCTGCGCGCGATCTCGACGCAATGACAACCCAGATCGAGGATACATCCACCCCCCGCCTGCTCGATATCCCAGAACCATTCGCTATGCGGGCCAGGATGCGTCTCGCGTGACTTCGCCCATAAGATCCGGCCAAGGGCGCCATTCTGAACGCTGGCGTGCGCCTTCAGGAATTTCGGGGTATAGACGAGGTCTTCGAGATAGGCATTAAAGATGCCGGCGTCTTCGACCGCCTCGAGCATGCGTCGCGCTTCCGTGGCATTGCGGCCGAGCGGCTTGGTGGTCATCACGGCCTTCTTATGCTTGCAGCAAAGCAGGACGGCTATCTCATGAAGATTGTTGGGCAGACTGATACAGACCAGGTCGACGTCGCGATGTGCGATGGCCTCTTCCATATCGGTGGACACGTACTTGCAATGATAATCTTTCGCAAATTTTTCGGCGCTTTCCTTGCGGCGCGAGTAAATACTGATAATGGAGTCGCGGCTCCGTTGTCCCACGATAGAGTCGGCATAAAACCGGCCGATGAAGCCGGAGCCAAGCATAGCAATGTTAGCCATAGACGTTCGTTTTAGACGTTAGCAGTGAGTTGTTTCTTTTCTCTGAAGAACAGGATGAAATAGACGAGGACACCCGCGGCGATATAGGCGGGTACGAGCCAGATGGATTTCCAGTCATGACTGGTCGCACTTACGATATTCCGGTCGACGACCAGCCCCGATACCCAGGTGCCGATGAGCATGCCCGCACCGTAGGTAGCCATCGTAAACAGCTGCTGCGCGGAATTCTTGATCTTTTCCCCTGCCTTCTTCTCCGTATACATATATCCCGTGACGAAGAAAAAGTCGTAGCATACGCCATGCAGGATGATCCCTGCATACAGCATCCAGGCATGAGCGCCCAGGCTACCATAGGCAAAACAGACATACCTCAGCAACCAGGCCATCATACCCATCAACAGCATATTCTTTACGCCGATGCGGTTGAAAAGGAAGGGAATGGCCAGGATGAACAGCCCTTCTGAGAATTGTCCGAGGGTCATCTTGGCCGCGGCGTCGGTCATTCCCAATTCATTCAGAAAAGGGTTGGCGAAGCCATAATAGAAGGACAACGGGATACAGACCAGGATGGCGGCGATGAAGAAGATCACATAAGGTATGCTTTTGAAGAGTACCAGAGCTTCCTTGACACGCGTCTTCGATTCGGCGCCTTTTGGCGGTGTATCCGGCAGACCAAAGCTGACGATGCCCAGGCATGCCGAGGCTATTGCGGCAATATTGAAGGTGGTGGCCGTCATTTCTATCTTCCATACGCCGATCAGGATCCCTGCGACGATCCATCCGGCTGTCCCGAACACCCGGATCCAGGGGAATTGTCTTCCGGGATCGCTCATTTGATGAAAGGCTACGCTGTTCGACAGCGCGATCGTAGGCATGTAAAGCAACGAATACAACAGGATCATCCATTTGAAAATATCGCCGTCGGTGACCCTGGTAGCGCAGAAAAGCACGACGGCGCCGAGCAGGTGGAGAATGCCCATGACCCGCTGCGCCGGAAAATACCGGTCCGCGATGCGCCCTACGAAAAAGGGAGAAATGATCGTGGCGGCAGCGAGAGCCGCATAAGCCTTGCCCACGAGCGTGCCGGAGGTGTGCAAATGAGAGAGCATATAGGTACCCATCGTCACATACCAGGCGCCCCAGATAAAATATTCGACGAACATCATGAAGGCCAGCTGGCTACCGGTCTTAAATTTCATTTTACTGGTGAATTAGGTGGATCGAATATAGGTATTAAATTGCATCCGATGAGAACATTCGAAGATAGTTACCGGCATAAAGGGTTGCGCAGACAGCTGGTACACGTTATCCGCGAGAAGGGCATTACGGACGAACGCGTCCTGGATGCCATCCTGCATATCCCGAGACATTTTTTTATGGATTCGGCTTTCGACAAGATCGCTTATGAGGACCGCGCCTTCCCGATCGGAGAAAATCAAACCATCTCGCAACCTTATACCGTTGCCTATCAAACCCAGCTGCTCGAAGTCAAACCGTTCGAGAGAGTCCTCGAGATCGGCACCGGCAGCGCCTACCAGGCCTGCGTACTCGCAGAGATGAAGGCGCAGGTGTATACTATCGAGCGGCAGAAGAAATTGTTCGACGCCAACAAACAATTCCAGTACCTGAAGAGATATCCCGCCCTCAAGTTCTTCTATGGAGACGGTTATGAAGGCCTTCCGACCTTCGCGCCCTTCGATAAGGTGATCGTCACGGCGGCGGCGCCTTTTATCCCTCCCCGGCTGATCGAACAGCTGAAACCGGGCGGTCGGATGGTGATCCCTGTAGGAGAAGGACAGGTGCAGCGCATGCTGAGACTGACCAGACAGGAGGACGGCAGCGCTACGCAGGAGGTCTTCGACAATTTTTCGTTCGTGCCGATGGTCGAAGGTAAAAACAGCTAAAAGAGATCTATGAAGGTAGTCATCATCGGATCGGGGAATGTCGCCACCGCCCTGGGGAGGACCATCCTGACGGCGGGACATGTCATCGTCCAGGTGGCCGGCCGCAACAGGGAGACAGTGGTCCGGCTCGCGGAAGAATGGGGAGCCCATCCAACGACCGGGTGGGGGACGGTCGACAAGACGGCGGATATCTATCTGGTCGCGCTGAGCGATAGTGCGCTCCCCGGTCTCGGCAAAGCGCTCAGCCTGCCTTCAAAACTTGTCCTTCATACCTCCGGGGCGCTTCCCGCAGACACGCTTCGCGACGTGACGGATCGTGCGGGGGTACTCTATCCCTTGCAATCGTTTGGGAGGGGGATCGCGCCGCCGGAAGAGTTCCCTTTGCTGATCGATGCAGTCCGGCCGGAAGATATTCCGCTCATCCGGGGCTTTGCCGGCACGCTGGCGACACAGGTTGTTCGGGCAGATGACGCCGTCCGGTTGAAATTGCATGTAGCGGCCGTTCTGGTTAACAATTTTACCAATCATCTGTATACTCTTGCAGCCGATTTCTGCCGGCAGGAAAACATAGATTTCCATCTCCTGCTGCCATTGATCCGGGAAACCGCCAGGCGGGTAGGGTCCACCGATCCGCGGGATGTCCAGACGGGCCCGGCCATACGAGGCGATGGCATTACCCTGGAAAAACACCGGCAATCGCTATCTAATTACCATAATATTAAACAACTATACGATCTATTTACGATTTTAATCGAGGAATATTACCGGTCCCTTGATGGGCGCGGGCGGCCTTTGGAGTAATTAAGGTATTTTTGCTCGCTTTCGAACGTATATCGTATATAATTATCCCATGATGAGTGTATTGGAAAAATTCAAATCGATCCGCACTTTTGTATTCGACGTGGACGGCGTCATGACCGACGGCAGCGTCCTGGTATTCGAGACCGGTGAGCAGGTTCGCCGGATGAGCACCCGCGACGGATATTCGCTACAGCTGGCCATTAAAAAAGGATACAGGGTGGTGGTGATCTCGGGTGCCGCCTCGGAAGGGGTCCGGCAGCGTCTCCAGTATCTTGGCATCCGGGACATCTTTCTGAGCGTTCATGATAAGGTGGATGTCCTGCGGAAGTATACGCTCGATCACCGGCTTGAAGAAAAAGACATGCTGTATATGGGGGACGACATTCCGGACTATGCCCCCATGCAATACGTAGGACTCGGTTGCGCTCCTTCGGATGCCGCCGCGGAGATCAAGCATATAGCCGCCTATATATCTTCGTATGGAGGGGGACAGGGTTGCGTGCGGGATGTCATCGAAAAAGTGCTGAAACTGAATGGTAATTGGGAACTGGATCAATCTCTCGGCTCGAAATAATTTGATTAAGTATGATCGCATTGCTCGGTGCTTTTCTACGCCTGGTCAGATGGCCCAATTTAGTGTTCATCTTTCTCACCCAGCTGCTGTTCTATTATTTCATTCAGCTGCCGGTACACGATCAGCCATTCGGGGAGTTCCCGCTGGTGCTCAGACCACGATTGTTCTATCTGCTGGCAGCCTCCTCGGTGCTGATCGCAGCGGCAGGGTACATTATCAACGATTATTTCGATCTGAATATAGATAGGGTCAACAAACCCAACCGGCTGGTGGTGGATCGTATCATCAGGCGGAGGTCGACGATCCTGTGGCACTGGCTTCTCAGCGGACTCGGGTTGCTGCTGAGCTTTTATGTAAGTTGGCGGATCCGCAATCCGCTCGTCGCCGTCGGCAATCTTGGCTGCGTGATCCTGCTGTACTTCTACAGTACGACATTCAAACGAAAAATGCTTATCGGAAACATCATTATCTCGCTGCTCACGGCCTGGGTGATCCTGGTGTTGTATATCGCGGAGCTCTATTGGCCGGGATTTACAGACAACGACTATCGGCGGTTCCTGTCGACCTTGTTCAAGTTCGCGATAGTGTACAGCAGTTTTGCCTTCCTGCTTTCGATGATCCGGGAAGTCATCAAAGACATCGAGGATATGGATGGGGATATGAAATACGGATGCCGGACCATGCCCATAGTATGGGGCGTAAATGTCGCCAAGGTCTTCGCGGGTACGTTGATCGTGGTCTTGTTGGGCGCCTTGGTGATCCTGCAATTTTATGTCCTCCAGAAGGCGTGGTTTCCGCTGACGATGTATGGTGTGCTGCTGGTCGATCTTCCGTTGCTTTTTATATTGAGGAGG
>DASYSV010000144.1:0-3022 GCA_036010185.1 Puia sp. | reverse complement strand
TTCTGCGGGTGACCGGTAAAATTCGATCGCTTATGGCTCCAACGACCGCGAAGAAAACGCCCCGAACTTCCTCCCGCAAAAAGACAAAGGCTAAAAAGGACCTGTCGGCCTCTTTCAATAAATTCAAAGAATTCAACGGGAAATTGTATACGGGAGTCCAGATCGGACACGGTCATCACTGGAATTACGATGCGGGCGATTGGAAAGAGACCAAGATCACGCCCGATCTTTGGGAAATATCCTATGCAGTGACAAAACGCAGGGTGGGCCATGCTCCCGATTTTTCAGGGGTTCCGGTCGGTACCGAATACCATTGGTATATACTCGCCCATCAGACCGCGGTCAAACGCAACGCCAACGACTATGACACGAAGATGACGGGTCTGAAATTCAAGCTCGCGCACAAACGGGCCGACAAGGGAAAATGGAGCGCCTCCGGGCCTACCCAGCGAAAACATTTGATAGCTTTCCTGAAAGATTTCATCCGGCGGCTGGAAAAAGACCCGATCCCCATCGAATTCGAATACCAGGGGAAAAGATTCAAGGGTGAAGGCGTTCCCGTTCCGCAGACCTGCGCAAAAGGCTTCTGTTATGAGTTGGATATCACGCTCAACAACGAGACCCTCGGCATCATCCGGTATGGCGCGTCGGGCTGGAAAATGGACCTCCTCCACGACCAGCCGCTGATCGATGCCATCGGCGCCTGTATCATTGAATGGTTCGAATGATGCGGCCTCACTCCGCCGGTGCCTGGTCTCCGTTTCCCCTGCGGTACACTATTTGAAATACACACTTAAACTTTCTTCGTATGATGAACGCACCCGACAGCATGGCTACGACTTCCTCGCAGGTAATAGAGAAACTGCGCCAAAACCACGCCGGCGATGAATTCCGCTGGACTCCCGGCGGATTTACGCTCGGCAAAGGCAAATCCTATAGCCCGCAGGAGCTGGAGATCTTAAAGACCTATCGATTCGAAGGTGCGAGCGACCCCTCCGATATGGAGATCATATACGTCATTCGAGCCAATGACGGTCAATTAGGTTACAGTCTGGATGCCTATGGCGCCTACAGCAGTCATGATAACGAGGCCGGTTATGACAATTTTATCCGGCAGATACCCGAAAGAGGCCATGACCAGCAACTCACATTCGAACTCTGAGGAAAAAAATCCTCAGTAAAAACAATATCATGACAATCTATCCGGGTAACCCCTATCCGCTTGGCTCTTACTGGGACGGGAAGGGCGTCAATTTCGCCGTTTATTCACATAATGCCACGGGCGTCGAGCTATGCCTGTTCGATACGGAGAAGGGCGTAGGCGAGACGCAAAAGATAGGACTCAACGAAAGGACGCACGATGTCTGGCATGGCTATCTACCCGATCTGAAACCGGGCCAACTATACGGCTTTCGCGTCGGCGGTCCTTATGATCCTTCCAACGGGCACCGGTTCAACCCGGCCAAGATCCTGCTCGATCCCTACGCCCGGGCGTTCTGCAATATCGGTGATTGGGACGATACGCTGTTCGGTTATACTATCGGACAGGATGACCTGGTCCGGGACGACCGTGACGATGCGGCTGTCGCACCCAAATCGATCGTCATCGACCATCGTTTCGACTGGGCAGGAGACCGTCCCCCGAAAGTGGCGTATTTCAATACGGTCATTTATGAAACGCATGTTCGGGGCTTTACCAAATGCTTTCCCGGCATCCCCGATGATATCAAAGGTACCTATGCCGCGCTGGCGCATCCTACCGTCATTGCCTATCTGAAAAAGCTGGGCATAACCTCTGTGGAGCTGATGCCCGTACATCAGAGCATGTCCGAACGCCACCTCGTCGAAAAGGGCCTGAACAACTACTGGGGCTATAACACGATCGGGTTCTTTGCACCCGCACACCGTTTTTACAGCGGCAGGGAGCTGGGCGGGCAGGTGAAAGAATTCAAGAACATGGTCAAGATGCTTCACAAGGCCGGCATCGAGGTCATCCTCGATGTGGTATACAACCATACGGCGGAAGGCAACCAGCTGGGACCGACACTGGCCTACAAGGGTATCGATAATAGCGAATATTACCGGCTGGCGGACGACAAGCGTTTTTATTTCGATTACACGGGCACCGGCAATACGCTCAACGCCCGGCTTCCAAACGTGCTCCAGCTGATCATGGACAGCCTCCGGTATTGGGTGACCGAAATGCACGTCGATGGCTTTCGTTTCGACCTCGCCTCGGCGCTCGCCCGCGAGCTGCATGACGTCAACCGGCTCAGCGCTTTCTTCAGCCTTATTTATCAGGACCCGGTCATCTCGCAGGTGAAACTGATCGCCGAACCGTGGGACGTGGGCGAAGGCGGATACCAGGTCGGGCAGTTTCCCCCCGGGTGGGCGGAATGGAACGGTAAATACCGTGACTGCATGCGCGATTATTGGCGTGGCGAGGGTTCGATGCTTGGCGAGTTCGCGGAGCGATTCACCGGCAGCTCCGATCTCTATAAGAACGACAACCGGAATCCTACCGCGAGCATTAATCTTATCACGGCCCACGACGGCTTTACGCTCAACGACCTCGTCTCCTATAATGACCGCCACAACGAAGCCAACAAAGAGGACAACAATGACGGCCATTCGGACAACCGGTCCTGGAACTGTGGAGCAGAGGGGCCGACAGAAGATATCGGCATAAATATCCTGCGCGCCCGCCAGCGACGTAATTTCCTCGCCACCCTGTTCCTTTCACAGGGCGTACCCATGCTCCTGGCCGGCGACGAGATGGGACATACCCAGCAGGGCAACAACAATGCCTATTGCCAGGATAACAATATCTCATGGATCGACTGGGAAAAGGCGGATCAGGACCTGATCAAATTCGCGTCGCTTGTGATCAAAATGCGGAGGGATCACCATGCGTTCTCGCGTAAAATGTGGTTCAAAGGAAGGGAGGTCCGTAAGGTCGGTCTCACGGACATCGCCTGGTTCAAACCTGACGGCACCGAGATGACCGAAGGCGACTGGAACG
>DASYSV010000101.1:0-10536 GCA_036010185.1 Puia sp. | reverse complement strand
CTGTGCTGGAGCTCTGACAAAGTGGGGCCTATCTGCCGTAGCGCAGAAGACGCCGCCTTCGTATTTGCGTTTATCCATGGGGGTGATAGCGTCGACGCCTCCTCGCGGACGATGCCGTTCAATTATACGGGAAGGATCGCGCTCGCCGGATTAAGGGTAGCCTATGCGCGCAATTATATCGACAGTCTGCCGGACGACAGTCCTTCGAAACAGGCGCTGGCGGCCCTTCGGAAGATGGGCGTTACCGTTATACCAGTGGATTTTCCCGACGATTTAAATGGCAACGACCTGCTGTCGCTGATCATCGGCGTCGAATCGGCAGCCGCGTTCGACAAGCTGACGCGCACCAACCTGGATGATGAAATGGTGCAACAGAACAAGGACCGGTGGCCCAATACCTTCAGGACGGCGCGTTTCGTGCCGGCAGTGGAATATGTCAATGCCTGCCGTATGCGGACAGCCATCATGCGGAAGATGGGGCCCTTTATGCGGCAGTATGATATCATCATTGCACCGCCGGAGACGGGCGACCAGCTGGCCATTACCAATCTGACAGGGAATCCTTCGGTGACGCTGCCGGTGGGTTATAACAAAGATGGGACGCCGGGGAGTATATCCTTTATCGGGCAGTTGTTCGGAGAGGCGCGGTTGCTGGCATTCGCCAGGGCGTTCCAGGATGCGACGCCGTATAATAAGCAGCATCCGAAAGGGTTCGAATAGACGCCGCCGGCCTCCGGGAAGCAACCAACACTATCGAATAAGTGCCATCGCCCGCTATCGCGCCAACGCCATCGGAGCCTGCTGCAGCCATGACCGCAAGCCCTGATCGAAGATCGCCGTCCATCCGGCTTCGAAATTGTGACGTGCCCATGGTTCGCCTGCGTGCGCCAGTTTTTCGAGGCCCTCGTGCGTGACACGGAGGCGTGTCTTCCTGCCCTCGGGGAACAGTTCCCAGGTGACATGTGAAACGCCCCGGACATTTTCATATCGCCAGGAATAGGCAAGTTTTTTCCCGGGGACGACCTCGGTAACGCGGCAAAGATGGACGAAGCGTTCGCCGTCCTTTTCCCCGTCAAATGTAAAATCGAATCCTTCTTCGGGCTCGAAGTCCGCAATATCGAACGACCATTGCCTGATCTCGTCTTTATTCGTCAGGGCCTGCCATACGCGATCTGCCGTGGCGTCGAATACGCGCTCCAGGACGAAGGGCGGGGGCGTCTGCCGCACTCCTCCGAGCTGCTCTTTATAACGGACTGTGGCTTCACGGGTGATCGTATCCCATCGTTCTACCGGATTGGAAGGGATCTCTTTTCCGTCGAGCTCGATGGATAAGAGGTCGAGATGATAATGCCAGCCCTTGGCCGCGTCCAGCAACTGGATCTGCTGCACATGCGTATGCGTGAAGACCAGCCGCGTGCGGTCCTTACCTTCCTGCAGTAATTCCCAGCGAACGACGGTACCATTGTACCATATGTATTCCAGAAGCGCGTTCTCCTTCCATTGGAGGATGCGTCCTCCCATGGTGCCACCGGTCATTTGCAGCCTGATCTCGCCTCCTGCACCGCCTTTGATCTCCGCGGGCGCAAGCCATCGGGACAGGTGCGCGGGTTGCGTCAGGACTTCCCATACCCGGGAAGGGGAATGATCGAGGATGCGTTCGAAACAAACGCCAACGGTGTCGACAGTCCGGAAAAATAATCCGTCCTGCAGGGAGAGCGTGAAGTTTTGCGGTGACATGACACAAATATAGGAAACCTTTTGGTTTCACAAAAATTTTTGGCGGGCCTGGCGCCGGCAAAAAAAGCGGACAGGGAGGTCCTGTCCGCCGTATCATGGGTAAGGTATGGCAAGAGGTGTACGTACGTTCTTACATCTTTTTTTCCATCTTCTGGCATTTCTGCGCCTCATCCAGGTGGTGCTGAAGGATATGCAGACTGCTATCGGCGAAGGCGCGTATATCGGCGTCGGAACCATTCTTTGCTTCATCCTGGAAGGCGCTGATGACTTTCTTATGATCGGAGACCATCATATCCAAAAAGGCCTTATCGAAATCCTTTCCGGTTTTCTTATCCAGATCGTCGAGGTCCTTTTGCTTGTCGGGAGAGATATTCCCCGGGAGCGTAATGTTCTTGGTGGTGGCTATCGACTTCAACTTGTCGGCCAGTTCAGTATGATCCTTGACCATCATATTGCCATATTCCTTTACGTCTTTCGCCATTCCTTTTTCTTCGGCCATCTGGCCGGCCTTTACTTCGGTCATCCCGCCATCGGCGGCATCGACCGCAAAGCTCTGATCGGCTTTACTGACGGTGGAAGCCATGGCATTCGTTGAGTTACTGTCGCTCATTTTCGTGGCATTGCTATCCTTTGCCGCCTCTGTGCTGCTCGGCTGGTTGTTGCCGCAACTAAAACAGGCAAGAGTAAGCGCTCCGGATAACAGGTAGATGGATAATTGTTTCATAAATAGCTGTTTTTTAGAAGATTTCACCTCGTTCGAATTCAATTCCTGTGCCATGCGGGGCGGAAGGGGTGCCGTGCGGGCGGAAAGCGCACCATGCGGAGCGGAAAGCGCACCATGGCGGGGCGGATAAATAAATAGAGGGTACGGAAGAGGTGGTTCAGGCCACCGGCCGGTAGGAGAGCATCGGCATGGGAGCATCTGCCAGGTGATACGGTTTGTATCCGGGGCGGGTATTGAAGATCCAGACATGCAACTGGTTACGCAGGTCGCGCCACCAGCGGGTCTGGGTATGTGGAGCTGGAGTCTGAAAATATTCTGCTTTCAGGAGATTTACCCGGATCAGCACGAGACGATCGTCGGCCTTTTCGCGGATGTCATCTTCGAGCCAACCATTGATGTCTTCCGGGTCGGTGACAATAAACGCCTTACCCGAAGCATGCAGAAAAAAATCCCTTCCCTTCCGGAAGAATTCCAGCCGCACGGGGAATTCGCGGTCGAATTCGTGGAGAGCCTGTTGCGGGCGGGGTACAAAAAACCACAGTTGACCCAACTCGTCCATTTTCTCTATGGATACGATGGTCGTGGGCATTTTGAGTAAAGAGGTATGCTGGCTAATGAAAATCGCGTTTTTCAGGTCCAGTATTTTTTCCCGCAGAAAAAGCAGGCTTGGTTGAGACAACATAGATTGACATTTTAACAACATTTTTCAAAAGCAATACCAAGTTCCGGGAAGACATCGCCCCAAAAATGAAGTAGAGGCCCCGGAGCGTTTCATTATCAGCAAGAAACAGGTGACGCGGCAGATTTTCCACACGGAAAATGGTTGCCCCCCGGGCGAAGTTTCAGCAATCTTTGAGGAATTAATTGCCCATGAGCATCACCGTGCAAGACGGTCCATTCGGGCATAATATTTTTAACATCTATATAGTCAATAAACCTGAAAGAATAATATAATGGACCCCGTTTCTACGGGGTCCTGTTATTTCGGCAAAAAATGGGGAATTTCTCTTTTAAACAAGCGTAATGAATGCCTGGTACGCCCTTTCAAGCGCCCATAACTGGGTCTCTAAAAGGTCGTAAATAGCCGGCGGCAGATGCTCGGGTTCATCCAAAGCCTGGTGATAGGCTGTCTGGACAGACATTTCGGCCGCCCTGCATGCTGCGAGACGGGAAAGGAAATCCTTGCCTTCGAAGCGGTTCTTTCCTTCCAGCCAATGGAGATGTATCTTTCCGCTGATGGTAGCCTGGGTGACCGGAGGCCCTCCCAGACGGATCACTTCCGCATGCAGATTGTTGACATAAGACCTGCTGTCGGTGGCCAATCGATAAAACCTGGCGCGCCATTCGGGGTCGAACGTGTTCTCTTCATGCGCCGCTTTTTCGTATCCCGTAATACGGTCGATATTGATCCTGATAAGGTCATCCAGTATGCTCAAGATTTTTTTATTCCGTCCTGTCATCCTCGCTGGACCTTTCACCTCGTGTTCATATAACTTCGACTTCATAAAAAAAGGTTTTAATATCCCGATACGACGCCCGTCGTATCGGGATAGACAAACTACTTGTGCATGTTGGGCACTTTCTTTTTCGTCTGATCCGGGTCGTCATCGATGTTTACCTTTTTACCCGGTTCGTCCTGCTGATCGGGATTCTCGATATCCCCTCTCCTATCTCCTTCTTTGACATCCATCGGGTGTCCCATACCACCCTTTTGTTGTTGAGACTTCCTGGAAGGATCTTCACCGGTGGGATGTTGTCCTGTCGGCTGTTGTCCCGGCTTTTGTTTCCCGGATGACTGGTGATCGGAGGAAGATTTTCCCTGATTTTGCTGATCGGAGCTTTTCTTTTGCCCCATATCGTTTTCCTGCGGTTGCTGCCGCTGCTGTTTGCTCTTCTCGTCTTTCATAACTCCGTATTTAAATCGTTTGCAAATAGGTTATCAATAAGAACGGCCGAAAAAATAATGCCATTTTACGCGGGAAGAACAGGCGGGGAAAAGATTCCCTTTTTGAGGAAGCAGCGGGACCAACGGCTTAGAAGGGGTACCCGATGGCCAGGTTGAGAACCATATCGCTGACATCCGTCGCGCTATGAAAATTCCACTTCGACCCCTCTGGCTTCCATGGCGTCCGCAGCGGAACGGCGACATCGATACGTAACACCATGACGGTGAGATCAAAGCGGAGGCCGGCGCCGGCACCGACGGCGAAATCCTTCAAAAAAGCGGATGTAAAGACGGCACCCGGCCTGTTGGGGTCGTTCCGAAGTGTCCAGACATTGCCCCAATCGGTAAAGACCGCCCATCGGACAAGACCCCACAGATTAGAACGATATTCCAGGTTGAATTCCAGTCTTATGTCACCCGGCTGGTCCGGTATGAAGGCATTTACGTTAGGATCGCCTGCGTAGTAATGTCCCGGACCGAGCGCCCGGGCACGAAAGGCGCGGATATCATTGGTCCCTCCCGCAAAGAACGCCTTTACAAAGGGAAGACTGGCACTATTCCCATACGGGATACCGATCCCCGCGTCGAAACGGCTCACCAGCATATTATACTTGCTGAAGTTCAGATAATGCCGGAAATCGGCTTCGAACCGCATATACTGCGCCCACGGCACGCCCAGGATCTCCTTCCGATGACCGGTCCTGTTGAAATTGGCTCCCGAAATGAGGCCGAGGAGATTGTTGGAAAAATCGACATTGGCATTGAAATAATAATTGTTTGGCCGGCGGGCATGACGCGGATCGAAGACGGAGCTATAGTTGAAGTTCCAGGAAGGGCCGATGATGAGCTGCGGTTCGATGGCATAATACAGATTGTGGTTCTTATCGATGGCGGCCTGGAAACTATCGGTGATATTGGAGGGCCGGACATACGTTATTCCCAACACGGTAATGCCATTCTCCGACGTCACACGGTTCTTGAACTGGTAGCCAAAGCTCACCCGCGAGGAAGTAAGCGTATACAACGAATTATTTTCAAAGATATCATAGCCCGCCGCGATCTTTGTCTTAGGCACGAACTTACCGCTCGTATTCAGCTTGAACGGAGCAACGATTTTTGGAATGGTGAGAGTAGCATCGACGCCGGTGCGTCTTGTCAATGATTTTTCGGTCGTACTCACCGACTGACCTTCGAGACCGCCATAGACACGGATACTGAATAATTCTCCGCCATGGAAGATATTGCGATGCCGCCAATCGAGCGCGACTTCGGTACCTGTCGTGTTATCGCTCCGCGTGAGAGCTGTGACCTCGAATCGCAGCTGTTTCGATTGGGCAGGAGTAAGATAATAATAAACATTGAGCATCTTGTTCGTATCCGCCGATGTGGCAGGCTCGAAACGCGCTTTTACGAACTGGAAAACACCCAGGCTTACCAGGCGGCTCAGTGATGAATTGTGATCATTTTCCTTATAGATGTCCTTCGGCTTGATCAGCAGGGTCCTGCTGAAAACGTGTGGCCGGAGATAATGGGCGGAATCGACGATCCGATAACCTTCCGGAGTGATATAGGCATGGCTTCGATTGGTATCGGCTTTGCCCGCGGGATTGACATAGGCCGTGATGCTATCGATCCTGTACACTTTGCGGGCGGGGTCGGGCATATCGTCCTTCAACCGCATGAACATGTCGACCTTGTGATCCCCGACAGCCGTATCGAGATCGACGATCAGATCATCGGGGTTGAAATAGTAGAAGCCGTGATTCTTGAGCCGGTCGTCGATCCTGACGCGTTCTTCCTTGATGGTCTCAAGATCGAAGAAATCGCCTGTCTTCAGCAATGAGCGCTTTTTCAGCGAATCGATCCGGTTGCTGACGTCATCCGAGTCATCGGGGTAGTCGAGCTTCCCGATGGTATAACGTGGGCCGATCTGCGCGGTATAGGTGGCGGTCAGGTGTTTGTCCTTTACAAAGGTGGTCACGATCACCGTATCATGGAAGAACCCCTTGTTCTCCAAGTGGCTCTGCAGCACCTGCGCATTATTGGCAAGGATGGCCGGTGACGCCAGCACCGGCGGTTCACCTATCTTGTATTTAAGCCAGTGTTTAAAGCCTTTCGTCTTATGCGTCGTTCCGGCAATGTTATATACCCAGAGTTTGACCCGGAGACCCAGGATCTTTCCGTTGAGCTTTGGCCGCAGGTAATCCTCCATATCGTCATCGGCCAGCCGCTTTTTTTCTTTATTCGACATAGCGACGGAACTCTCAACCTTGGTCTTGTTAGCCGAGTACAGCGTCTCGTTCCCCGCAAGATATTTCGATTCATTACAGGCAGCAAGGGCACTCCAGAAAAGTCCCATCGATAAAAAAAGCCGGAGCATGCGCCGAATGCCTGTCATTTTGGAGAAGTTGTCTTGGGGGTTGTCGTTTTAGTCGGTTGTATCTGATCGCCCTTGGCGCGGTGGAAGATCTCCCTGAGCTTATCGTAATTGACGGTAAATACAAAGCCTACGCCCGTCTCTATCACCTGTCCCAGCACTACGGCCTCGTATTGATTCTGACGATAAACACGCAGGAGATACCGACCGTCTTTCGAAAGCTTGTAGGACGCGTCGACCGTCCCGGCCAGATTGGACGGCGCCTGTTGCGGCGCACCGGTCCCGACGACATCGAAGCTGCTGCCAACCCCGACGCGAAGCCGGTCGTGCATCAGCGTTTTGGAAACCGTGACGTCCAGTTCGGTGTAGTCGATCTCATTGCCGGTGGTCCAATCCTGCTGGTTATTGAGGTCGAAGTGTATATCCACTTCTTTGATTAGACTGGCGGCAATCTGGTCCATCTGGTTGGTGAGGATCTGGCTGGCGCTGGAGAAAGCAAGATTACCGATGGTCGAGCCTCCGCCCGCCTGCGAGTTCAACGGGTCCTCACCGACAAAGCGGCCCAGGAGCAGCAGGGCGAAAACCTGTTTATTCATCTCCGATGGCTGGCTACGCAGCTCGGTGAGACGCTGGTCTACATCCGGCCAGAGCGTGAGGGTCGTGGTCGGCAGTGAGACATCGAAGGTGATCGTCGGCTTAAGCATGTCGCCTTCCATCTTTAGCGTCACGAGAAAAGGCAATTTCTGCCGGAATTTATTTTGCTCGGTCGTGGGAAGATCGCCAATTACGTTGGACACCAGATCGATGGAAGGTGTCATCGCGGTGTAGGAGGCGGTAAGGTCGACGGTGGCCTTGGTGGGATCGCCCGTCCAGGTAATAATGCTGTTCGGATTGATATTGAATTTGCGTTTGAGCACCTCGAAGGAAACGGTATAATAACCGCCGTTCACCTGGTAGGAACCCGTGAGATCCATCTTGCCGCTTTTTTCCATCTGAAAAACGAGATTGCTACGGCCGCGGACATTCAGTTCATCCCCGCTGCGAGGGTCGATGACGATGTTGAGCAAAGCGGCGGTATCGGTAAGCAGGTTCAGGCTCACGTCGAGACCTTTTATCTCCGTCTTTTTGGCATTCAGCGCCAGCGCCTTTTTGTCGACGAGCGTATCGCCGGTGCGATGGTCGACGAAGCGGACTATGCCGACACGATCGCCGACCTCAGGATTGTCAGGAGGCAGGCCATAATAGAAATTAGTGTTTTTGTTTACCCGGATGGTGCCGTCGATCTTCGGTGCCTCCATCTTCCCTTCCAGGTTGATGGCCGCGTCAAGATTGAGCTTCCCATAAAATTGCCGCGAGCTGTTTTCCGGCGCATTGATCAACCGGAAGTTCTGTGCATTCAGAGAGATATCGAAAGCAAAACTGTGATAGTCCTTTGTAAAGACGTTGCCATCGAGGATCAGCTTATTGCCGGCAGAATCCTTCAGAGTGAACTCGCTGAAGTTGAACCCATCCTCGTCAAAGGCGATCCGGTCCTTGGATACGTCGAGCGTTTCGCCGGAAATAGTGGGTGTGACCACGGTGCTGTCGAAATAAAGATTACCGCGGACATTGGGCTTATCGAATGTGCCGGCAATGGTAAACTGGCCCGCCAGGTACCCCTTCATTTTATCCATGACGCCCTGGGCCGCGCCGGTAAAGGCCGCAAGATTGATGCGCCGGAGATCGAGTTTGAGATCCATCTTGCTTTCGCCTGTATAATAGTCGCCCGAGATAGCTATATCGTTATTTTTCCCCTGCAAGGCGATGTCCGCAGAAAAGGCATTGGCCTTTTTATTATTGACCTTCAAAGTGAGATCGCCTAAAGTGTCGGCCTTATAAGACACGTTCTCAATTTTCAGATCGGAAGTAAACAAGGGATTTGTCGTGACGTTCCTGACCTCGGCATTCCCATTCAGGATGCCGTCGGCAATCACCGAGTCCTGGTTGGCGAGACGGCTGATGGTGCTGAGCCTGAAATGACCGAAGCTGACATCGAGGGGTGCGGCGCCGGTCGTCCCCCGGCTGTTGAGGCTAAGCGAATCCCCATTGTTGCTAATGGTGAAATCGCGGGCGACGATGCCGCTGGAATCGTATTGGATGAAGTTATCGCGGCTTACCTGCCAGCGGTCGTAGTTCAGCATCAGGCTATCCGGATCGAAATGAAGTTTCAGCCCCCCGGATAGTTTTTCCAGCTGCCCCGCCAGACGGTAACGATCCTTTCCCTTGACATCTTTCAGCAAAAGCGTCGTCGTCAATTTATCGTCCTTCAATGCGCCCGCCACCGAGGTCTTATACAGCACCAAACCGCTGCCATGGGCATCCGAGATCGTTACGGCATATTGCAGCTGCCCGTTGCCGGTGCCGGCGGTGATCGCTACATTATGGATGAACTGGGTACCAAGATCGATCCGCGGCGTCCTGATCCCCAGTTGCAGATCGTCACGGTCACTGTTATACGCGATGACACCCCCTACCGTATCGGTCCCCCTGAGCGAAGGCATCATGGCCAGCACCAGCGGCGAGGTTCTTAGCGTCATCCGCAGGGTCCAGTCCTGGGGGGCGAAGGCGGTGTCTCTGAATCCTTCTAAATGATAATACCGGCTGATCGTATGTTCGAGAGCGGTAGGTACCTGCGTCAACAGGTAATGCCCGTCCAGATCGAGATCGGCCATCTCCGAATGCAATTGAATATGTTCCCTGTCTGATTCCCGCGTCGCGAGAAGGATAAGGCTGTCGGTGATCAGGTGCTGGTGTCCCTGGAGAAGATCCATCTTCGTGACCCGCAGAGACCCCTGCAACGAATCGGGATTGGTGTCTTCGAACTGAGCTGCCAGATGTCCTTTGAATTGCATCGTATCCGTGGTTAAGCCGACGGCATGGAGATCCAGGGTGTCTATCTGCCAGTCGAGCCTGAGGGCGGGAAACTTACGGGATAGGTCGGCCGAAGCCTGTAGCTCGAAGCTGACCGCAGTATTGTCTATCGCCGAGTGCAGTGTCGCCTGCTGATCGGCCACCGACCCGTCGATCGTCAGATCATGATAATGATAATGCCGGAAGGTAGCTGCCGTTATCCTGCCTGAAAAGCGGCTCTTCGCGCTATGTATGTCGAGCCCCGTACCGCGTAGAGTAAAGTCCGATGTAACGGCTCCCCACTGTGCGCTGTCCTGCAGGATCGTACCCAGATCGAGCGCCCTTGTCCTCACCGCGATGTCGTAGCTTGCGGCCGTCGTGGACCGGAAATTCCGTGCAAATCCCTTGACGATCACGGTGCCGGAAGAAGTGTGCAGCGTCAGATCGGTAGTGATCGCATCCATGCTCCCCGCCAGCCGTCCGTGCAGATCGTACCGGGCCGGGATCCGGATGGAAGAAGGCAGGGTCCCCCTGGGAACAAGACTTATGAGTGCCGTCCTGCTGCCCGACAAATTGCGAAGGTTAATATCCCCCTGTATTCGCCGGCTGTCGAAGGGATGCCGGATCACTCCCGCCATGTCCAGCCGTAAGTCTCTTATACCGCTGAACTGCAACTGCTGAACATCCAGGACGTCGAAGGTCCCCCTGATCTTCCCGTTGACCTGCCAGACATCATTCGGGTTGCGGAATACCGGCTGGCTGGCCAGCTGGGGTGCAAAGACCAGGATGTCCTTCACCTGCACATGGCTGTTCGGCAGATCGAGACCGACCAGCGTATGTGATGGGGTCTTCAGCATGCCCGCG
>DASYSV010000072.1:0-8516 GCA_036010185.1 Puia sp. | reverse complement strand
GATCGTTGGTTGGTCCCGCAAGTTAGAACCCGATCATTTTCGCCCAAATAGAACGTTCGTCATACCTGCTATTTTCTGAACGCCTTATTGATGGCTTCGGTTTTGTTTTGAACCTGGAGTTTACCATAGATCTTGTGGATGTGCTGGCGCACGGTTCCCGTACTGATCTGCAGACGCTGGCCGATCTCCTTGTACAACAGACCTTTTGCGAGAAGTTGCAGGACCTCGCTTTCGCGTGCCGAAAGCACGTTTGCATCGGCCGATTGTAGAGCCTGCTTACGGAATGAGCTGACGACCCGTCGCGCGATGCCCGAGCTCATCGGTGATCCGCCCTGATGCAGTTCCCTGATCGCATCGAGGATGCGGTCCTGAGGCGTTTGTTTGAGGAGATAGCCGTTGGCGCCCGCTTCCAACGCTTCGAAGACCTGTTCGCTGTCTTCATAGATGGTGAACATCATGAACTGGACGGAAGGACAGACGGCTTTTACGAGACGGATACAGTCGATGCCGCTCAATCCCGGCAGCTGAATATCGGCGATCACGATGTCCGGACGGATATCCGGCAGCGAGCTTATGGCGTCTTCCGCGTTGTCATAGGAGGAAAGGAGAAGGAAGTCGGGAGCGTCGGCGATGATCCGCTCCAGGCCGTGTCGTATATCGGCAATATCTTCGATAATGCTGACGCCAATGGATGTCATGGCATAAAAATACGGCTTCCGGCCGGATCGCCAATATAACGAAGGTCATATCGGGACGGTTAGCCGGACGATGGTACCTCTGTCGGAAACGATACAGATGGTACCGCCCGCCTTCTCCATCCGTTGCTGCATATTGCCCAGGCCATTGCCGACCCGATTTTTACGGTTCCTGTCGGCCCCCAGACCCCTGCCATTGTCCTGTACCCGGATATGAAGTTTCGAATCGATGTCGATATTCAGCAAGATGAGGCTGGCACCCGCGTGTTTCAGTGCATTATTGATCGCCTCCTTTACCACGAGGTAAACGTTTCGCCGCAGCTCACCCCGAAGACGGATGTCGGGGACCCGTTCGGGGATTTCGATACGGTAGTCGATGCCATTGATCTCGAGTAGCTGGCTGGCCTGCCGGCGGATGAATGTCACGAGATCTTCCAGTGAATCATATCGTTGGTTCATGGACCAGATGATCTCGTTGATCGTATCGACGAGACCGGCCGCGGTGCGGGCGATCTTTTCGCCGGTGGCGGTCGCGCCGTCTGCAGCAGGTTGCCGGCTCAGATAAAGGATCGTCGTGAGACCCGCACCCATGTCATCGTGCAGTTCCCTCGCAATACGCTGTCGCTCGTCTTCCTGACCTTCCAGCACGGCCTTCAGCACCGTTACCTCCTGCTCTTTTTGCAAGGTGATCAACGCCTGCCGGTTCAGTTTCTGACGTTGGCGGAATAGCCGCCATGCTAACAACAACAAGATAACCAGGGCTGTCACCCCGCCCGTCAGGATGATAAGCTGGGTATTCCGTCTGCGAACGATCTCCTTTGTCTGCGCCAGCTGCAGACGCTGCTCTGCCAGTGCATGATCTTTCCTGGCCGCCTGGTAACGCGTCTCCAGGTCGTTGATATGATTGCGCGTCTTTTCATTGAGCAGCGAGTCGTTCAGCGTATCGAACCGGTTACGGAAAGCCAGCGCTCCTTTCCAATCGAGCATTTTTTCCCGGATAGTGGCTTCTTTGTCGAACAGCTGTACGAGATCATCGCGGTCCCGGAGCAACGAGGCTATCGCCATCGCATCTTTCGTATACCGATCGGCCTCTTGCCATTCATGGTCTTCGGCGGCGACATCCGCCAGCCCTGCCAGCGCCAGCATCCGGTAGTTGGGATTGTCATGCTTATCCGCGAGGAGCAGGACGCTGTCTAATTTGGGTTTCGCGAGGACCGCGCGGTGTTGTCGGACATAGATGCTTGCGATATTCACGTAGGCATCGCAGAGTAGGGTATAGTCATCCAGCCGGCGGCCGAACCGCACGATCTCCCGGAAATGTTTCATAGCCGAGTCCGTTCGATCCAGATGACCCTCGCTTAGACCGAGGTTGACGAGACTACTGGCGATGCCTTCCGTATCTTTCAGCTCACCCGCAATATGATAGGCCTGCAGGGCATAGGTATAGCATTTGTCGAATTGCCCCAGCTCATAGAACACAGACGCCAGATTGTTCGTGAGGATCTTCATGTACCGTCGTTGGGTCAGCGTCTCCGCCAGCCGGATCGCATTCATATAGTTATCCACGGTGGCGTCCAGATCGCCGAGATACTGGTACTCATTGGCGAGATTGTTGTAACCCCGGACCATATCTTCGCGCGTCCCGCTGTCACTGTAGATACGAATGGCTTCCTTGCAAAGCCTGAGTGCCTCCTGGTAATCGCCGCGGTCGTCCAGAATTTTAATGATATGACTGTCATAGCCGGCAATCCCCCTGGACCAGTGCAATCCTTCGGCAAGTCGATGGGCTTTTTCAAAATAGAACACGGCTGAATCCGGCATCCGGATGCTATAGCGGTCTCCCCACGAGAGTAATGCGCTGACCATAACGGTATCCTGTCTGCCTGATCGCAGAATGGTCAAAAGACTGTCGGAAACATGTTTGTCCTGGGCAGATACAGACAGGCAAATCATCATAGCCAGCAAGAAAGCGGAGGTCTTCATGGTCGATGTCAGGTCTCTAAAGATAGGAAAGCCGGCGGATATAACGAAGGTTATATTCCCGGCCGTTACTCAGGTTTGTACTTTGCAATAAAATTTATCTATGCAAACGTTACGATTCAACCCATTCAATCAAATTCACAAGGGTCTCCGCGCATTACTGTATGATACGGCATTGTTACTTCAGCACACCGACTTTACCCGGGCGGAAGAAAAAGAGAGAATTACCGATCGGATGCATTTTTTAATCGAGGCATTTGCTTTTCATGCTCACACGGAAGACCATCGGATCTTTCCCATGATCACCGGATTTGCGCCGGAATTGGTCGATGATTTCGAAAGCCAGCACCAGACCGATGAACAACTGTCGCTAGGCCTGCAGGAGTGTGTGAACACGCTTGCCGAAGCCAATTCTCCCTCTCAAAATGTATGGGCCGGCAATGAATTGCTCCAGGCATTCAATTCCTTTCTCGCATTCAATGTAGAACACATGAAGAAGGAGGAGACCATGATCAATGCCGTGCTTTGGCAACACTACAATGACGAACAGCTGCTTTTCAGAGTGCGGGAGATCGGCGGCTCGATACCGATCGAAGAAAATATGCTGATCTCCGCGTGGATGCTGAAAGGCCTGGCGGTCCATGAGATCATTCCCTGGTATAAAGGGATCGAAAAGGCCGCTCCGCCTGTTGTTTTTGAAAAATTCCGTCAGCTTGCCGAAAGAACACTGGCACCGTCGAGGTGGAGCAAGATTAGGGAAGCGCTACAGGATACGGAACAGGTATTATAAGAAGAGTAGCGCCGGCTGGCAGAAGCATTATGGCTGTCATGCGGGTTGCAAAAGCTCTTCGATCATACGATGCGCTTCGCCGGAACCCATCTTTGACAGCGCCTTGAATTTTTTCCCTTGCATTTTGTTATAATCCACAAAAAATTCTTCCAGCTGGTCCGTCACCTGCCCGGGCAGGTCATCCATTTTTTTGACATTCTGGAAGATGTTGGTGAATTTGGGAATGGCCAGGAACCGGTCGTTACGGATCATTTTGTGACTGTCCTTACTCTCGGACTGCTCGGCCTTGATCCCGCCAATGATGCGGCATTTGATAATGCAGCCGGGAAAGCTGTTGAATTCCGAGACCACGATCACATCCAGCGGATCGCCGTCTTCGCCGCGGGTATTCGGGATAAATCCGAAGTCGTAAGGAAAGACCATGCCGGAAGGGAGGATCTTCTTCAGCTTGAAAAAAGGCGTGTTCGGCACATAATCGTATTTCTGCGAGCTGCCCTTCGGGGTTTCTATCACTACATCAACACAATAGGACATAATTAATTCGATTTATAACAGTTGTAAAAGAATGGGTGTCAAAGCCACGGTTGCAATCTTTATGCCTTTCGGATCCCCGGGGTATCAGGCGGAGGCGGTCCGGGCTGGAATGCCGGCATGATCTTTCGGGGCTCTTATCCGATGCCTGCAGCTATTCATATCGGCACTTCGGGGTGGGTATATCCCCACTGGAGAGAATCTTTTTACCCGGTAGGGATGGCGCAAACCAGGTGGCTCGAGTTCTATACGCAGCAATTCGACGCCACCGAGATCAATGCGAGCTTTTACCGGCTGCCGTCGAAGACGACGGTCGAGGCCTGGCAAAAGAGGGTAGGGCGGCATTTCTATTTTTGTCCGAAGATCAGCCGGTTCATCACCCATGCAAAAAAGCTAAACGACCCTGAGCAGAGCGTCCCCCGGTTCTTCGATGTTTTCGGGTTATTGAAACGACAACTGGGGCCGGTACTGATCCAGTTGCCGGCCGCGCTGGCTTATCACGAAGAAAAGGCAACGATCTTCTTCGGGTTTCTCCGAAAACATTACCCGGATTTCAGCTATGCTCTGGAGGCCCGGCACCTGTCATGGACGCAACCGCAGGCGGAGGCATTGCTGAAACGCTATGACATCGGATGGGTGATCGCCGATTCAGGCGGACGCTTCGCATCGGCCAGGCTGGTGACTGCCCGGCATATCTATCTGCGGTTTCACGGACCGGACGGAAGCTATGCCACCCCCTATACACGACGGCAGCTGGCAGCATATGCCGCAAAATGCAGGAGATGGCGTGAGGAAGGATACTCCGTCTGGGCATTCTTTAATAACGATGTCCATGGCCATGCTCCCCGGGATGCCCGCACCCTGAAAGAGCTGACAGCGTGATCAAAAAATCCATGCCATGAGGTGTGCATTCCCTATTTTTTCACCACACTCACTTCTCCGTTGCGCTCCTGGATGATCTCGCTGACATTGGCGAGACTATCCTCATGCATCTGCCGTCGGACACTTTCCATAAGGTCCTTGTCGCTAACATTGGCGGAGCGCATATTCCTCCGGACAGGCTGACCGTCCGCATACAGGGTCGAAGCCTCACCTTTGATCCAGCGGCCGACCGTGTCGTTGTAGAAACTGATCAGGGCCAGCAGTCGATGGATCAGTACGAAAACGAAGCAGGCCAGCGTCGTTGCTATAAAAGGGGAGACGCCGACTACGACGCGGCTGAAGATGGACCCGAGCATGATGATGATCACATTGTCGAAGGGTGTTTTTTTCCCGAAGGTGCGGATGCCCGCCACACGGATCATGACCAGCGTCAGGAAAAAGGCGACGATCGACCGGCAGATCATCTGGAGACTGTTCAGATCTTTACCATGGCCAAAGAAGGTATTAATGAGATCCATAAGGAATGCTTTTAAGATCCTGTGGCAAAAACCGGCCCAGTGTCACCAACAGGAAGCACAAAAGAGAAGGAGGACCCTTCCCCATGGTCCCGGACGACGCCATGACCATTGTCGGAGGAATAATTTTACCACTGAAAATATCGTGCCTTCGGCAAGGACCTCAGCCTTTGATCTTATAGGCGGTGGCGAGCTCTGCCAGCTCCTGGAGATTGCGCGTGCCGGTCTTCTCGAAGATGCGCGTCTTGAAAGTAGAGATGGTATTCTGTTTAAGATTGAGCTTCTCACCGATCTCGGTCGTGCTGGTGCCTTTGAGGAGATAGTGGAGCACCTCATGCTCACGGCTGGATAACGCAAGGAATGGATTGGAAGGGGCATCGTTGTCGGAAGCGTGACGCGCGGGCATCTCGTTCTGAAGGAATTGGGCGAGCATTCGCGTCGTATCTTCTTCGGGCGCGGTCTTTTGCATAAAATGATAGATGCCATATTGTTTCAGCACATTGCGGAAGATGGCGGCGGGCTGCATGGTCAGCACCGCTATCTGAAGATGCGGGTACAGACGACGGATATTGGGCAGGATCTCGAGACTGCTGCCGTCGGAAAGATTGATGTCAAGTATCAGGTGAGTAAATATCTTTTTTTTCAGCTGGCTCATCAGCTCGGTACAACTGGTGACCTCGGTGATATTGGAGTATCCCAGATCGAACCGGAATGAGGATCTCAATCCCTTCCGGATCATGCTGTGATCATCCGCCAAAAGAATTACGGGTTGCATGCCGTCGTATTTGGAGGTTTGTAATGATACGTAAAATACCCGGAAACCCCTATGTTGGTTTTTCCGCAGACTGCATTCATGTCGCAGTTTTATAAGGTGATCTACTTAATTTATGAAGATGATAAAACACTGCGATTACGGCCCCGTATTTGATTTTGATACATCGATTTTTTAACCATTTAAAGCTTATTTTATGAAAAAAGTACTTCCCCTTAAGGCGGCGGTGTCCTCCATCCTTCAACGCACCCAGACGGAGTATCGCGCGCTTGTTCAAACCGAATCCTGGTCGCTCAAAGAATTGTTCTCCCCAGCGCATTTCCGGTTCGATGAATTCTGCCGGGGATTCAGTCCGCATCCCGACAGTACCAGGCTGACACAACTGGCTCAGCAGTTTGGCGAAGAACACGATATCTGGCTGCCCAACGCCAAAGGACATGTCTCGTGTGCGCTGTTCCTGTATCCTTCCGCGCATGCGGGGCGGATGATCGCTATCATGAAGAACCTCATCATGGATTTCTATCTCAACGACGTCATGGGTCGCGATCTGTTCAAATTCCTTTCCGTCAACCAGCAACGCGACGCCAGGCGGTTGATCGCCAGTATGGCGGGTATCCGTGAGAACCTTGTCGTGTCACCCGACGCCCATCCCATCGAGCATCTCAACGCGCAGGTCCTTCGTGAATTCAGGGAGAACTCCCCCGAACCGTGGTTTCGGAAGTTTTTTAATTTCTATTGTCATCACCTGAACATCACCCACTCCGACAACGACTCGGAAGCGCTGGGATACATACCGGAAGTCGACGAATACATCGATAAGCGTTGTCATTATGCCGGTATGTACCATATCGTCCTCTGGGTCGAATACAACAACGCCCGGTTCCTCGACTGGGATCTGCTCGGCGACCTGGGTCTGGCGTCACCGTTGCGGCGGCTGCATTACCTGACCACCGCCTTCGGAGCGCTGTCGAACGATCTTTTTTCCTTTGAAAAGGAAGTGATCGACCAGGGCAGCGATTGCAATCTCGTCATGGTCGCGATGCTCAATAACCCACAGTGGTCGCTGAAGGAAGGCATTGCGGCCTCCTGCAGGATAGTACGGGATATGGTGCATGAGCTCTCCGGTATCTTGCGATCGGTGCGCAGGCGGATCGACATCCTTGAGCGAACCGATCCGGGGTTGTCGTCGGCGCTTACCGATCATATCGAAGGCGTCCTTCGTTGCATACAGGCCAGCTGGCTTTGGCAGTGCCATTCCACCCGCTACAAACGCGCGCAGTCGCTGTGGGAGGAGACGACGCTGTAAGGAGGGCAGGTCGCATTCACCGGGTCGGAAACCGGGGTCGCGCTGAACGATCGCGGTCATTCCAGCGAGATTTTTTTTACATAGAGGCTGATCGCCCTTTTCAATGCCTGGTGATCGATCGGTTTTTTCAGATAGGTGCTGGCGCCTGCCTTGAGCATGCGTTCCAGCGCGTCCGAATAGACATCGGCGGTGGAGACGATGATCGGTATCTCGTTCAGAACGGGTAGTCGTTTGAGCATCCGGATCGTTTCCTCGCCGCCGAGCACCGGCATCCGGGAATCCAGCAGGATGATGTCCGGGTACTCGTCCGGAGATTTTTTTTGCGCCAGCTCGAGCAGATCGCGTCCGTTGCTGACTATCTCGAACTGGCATCCCAGGTCCTCCAGGAAGGTGGTCAGCAGGAAGGCCGTGAGATTATTGTCCTCGGCCACCAATACGCGGATCGAACTGAGATCGATGACCTCGACATTGGGATTCCCTTCTTCGGGCAGATCGGACGGTTTGCCTTCGACCAGCGGCAGGGCAACGGTAAAAGTGGTATATCCCCCCGGGTGACTTTCCGCCCGGATCGTACCACCCATCTGGCTCACTTTATTTTTTACGATGAACAAACCCAGTCCCGAGCCCTGTATCTGACCGGTCTTTCCCGTCACGAAGGGATCGAATATCTCGTTTAGGTCGGTGAACACTACCTCTCCGTAGTTGGACACGGCGATCTCCCAATTGACGCCGGCACGCTTGACGCGCACCATGATAATGGTACCTCTCGCACCGTATTTGAGGGCATTGGTCAGCAGGTTGGTCAATATCTGGGTGATCACAAGCGGGTCGCCGAAGATCACTTTCGGCATATCGATCTCGAGACGCAGCCGTTTGTCCTCGTTGGCGGCGATAGTCTTGTGTACGATCATGACCTCCCTGAAAAAGGGAATGACCGCGATGGGCCCGCTCACGATCCTCGGAGTCTTTCCGGTCTCTATCCCGGCCATATCCAACACGTTGTTCACGATATTGCGCGCAGAGCAACTCACGATATAACCCACAT
>DASYSV010000052.1:0-8995 GCA_036010185.1 Puia sp. | reverse complement strand
TCGGCGGCGCCTTATATACCTCGCCGGTAATAGTAAGCGTTTTCGTCCGGCTGGTGTTATAAATGATGGTGACGGTCTTCGTGAAAGAACCTTCACTATACGCATTATAACCGACCAGGATCTTTCCGGTAGCGCCGGGTTCGATGGCATCGCGGCTCCAGACGGGAGTGGTACAGCCGCAGGAGGCCTGCACATTATCCAGCCGCAACGGGACACTACCGGTATTGACGATCTCGAAAGTATAAGTTGCGGGACGTCCCTGGGGGATCTTACCGAAGTTGTGGAGGTTCTCCTTCAACTGAAGGACATCGGCGGGGCGGGGCAGCGCCGTTGCCCCAGTGTTGGGTTGGAGGTGGGGAGTGGTAGCATCGGTGGCACCCGCCGTCTGTGCACCAGCGTACAATCCGGTGAATAAAAGAAAAGCGGCAATTGCTGTTTTTTTCATAGTTTGGCCCGAGTTAAGCACCTAAAATTAAGCATTGGCGGTCAGCTTTACCAATAAAAACCCCCTAATTTTATTTTTTTAACAATCAATCAGATACAGGTAATTTTGGTAAATTATTCCGATGGAAAATTTTGCGCCCGGCGAAGTCCTCGATCCCGAAAAGCTATCCTTCGACAGATTCAGGGATGAAGTATTGAACGATTACCGGCTGGCCTGCGAAAGCCGGGAAGCCAGCCTCCTTGGCCGCAAAGAGGTGCTGACGGGGAAAGCCAAATTCGGCATCTTCGGCGACGGAAAGGAGGTGCCCCAGGTAGCGATGGCCAAATTCTTCAAACCGGGTGATTTCTATGCAGGATATTATCGTGATCAGACCTTTGCTTTTGCCACAGGAGTCGCCACCATCGAGGAATTCTTTTCGCAACTCTATGCCGATCCGGATGTCCGTCACGACCCGCATAGCGCCGGCCGGCAGATGAACTCGCATTTCGCAAGCGCCTTTATCGATACGGACGGGTCGCCGCTTGACCTGGTGAACCGCAAGAACCTGACGGCGGGACTGGCACCTACGGCCGCCCAGATGCCCAAGGCGCTGGGCCTGGCCTGCGCATCCAAGGCTTTCCGGGACGTGAGACTCCTGGACCATCTGAGCAATTTATCCAACAACGGCAATGAAGTTTGTTTCTGCACGATCGGCGATGCTTCCACCAGTGAAGGGCACTTCTGGGAAACTCTGAATGCGGCAGGCGTGCTACAAGTCCCCCTGGCCATTTTCGTGTGGGACGACGGGTATGGGATCTCGGTCCCGAGACAATACCAGACCACGAAGGGGTCCATTTCGGAGGTTCTGGAGGGTTTTCAGAAAAGAGAAGGCACCAACGGTATAGACATTTATAAAGTGAAAGCCTGGGATTATGCAGGCATGTGCGAGGTCTTCGAGGCAGGGCTGCGGAACGTCCGTCAAACACATACCCCGGCCCTGTTCCATGTCGAAGAAGTTACGCAGCCGCAGGGGCATTCCACCTCGGGCAGCCATGAAAGATATAAAACCCCCGAACGCCTGGAATGGGAGAGGGAGTGGGACGGCGTCAAGAAAATGAAGGAATGGATCGTCGAAAACGCCCTGGCCAGCGAGGACGAATTGGGGGATATCGAGGTCGAAGCCAAGGAGCTTACCCGGAACAGTCGCAATCTTGCCTGGGAAAAATACCAGGCTCCGATAAGGGTTCAGGTCAGCCGTAGTGTAGAGCTCATCCGTGAAATGGCCCACCAATTACCTGAACAGGCCGAGACATTACAGAAGCTGGCTTCCGCGCTGGCTTTGAATCGCGAGCCGGGTCGCAAAGAAGTCCTGCAAACCCTGCACACCGCCATGGGTGTTGCGGGAAAGGAACCTGCCTCCCGGAATGCCAGCGACTATTACCAGCAGCTGCGTGTCGAGAACGCCCGGCTATATAATACACACCTTTATCATGAAGGCGACCGCCGGATACTGCACGTGCCCGAGATAAAAGCGGAGTACTCTTTCAACTCGCCGGTGCTGAATGGTTATGAGGTCCTGAACCGGTATTTTGACCTGTTGTTCGAGAGCAATCCGAAGGTGCTGGCCTTCGGGGAAGACCTCGGTAAGATCGGGGACGTGAATCAGGGATTTGCAGGTCTCCAGGCAAAACATGGGGAAGAACGCATCTTCGATACCGGTATCCGCGAACTTACGATTATGGGACAAGGCATCGGTATGGCGCTTCGTGGTTTACGACCCATCGCAGAGATCCAGTACATCGATTATCTTTTATATGGTCTCCAGCCGCTGAGCGATGATCTTGCCTCGCTCCAATACCGGACCGTCGGCCGACAGACAGCACCGCTGATCGTGCGTACGCGCGGTCATCGCCTGGAAGGTATCTGGCACAGCGGCTCTCCCATGGGGATGATCCTGCATTCGCTGCGTGGCCTGTTGGTGTGTGTACCCCGCAATATGGTGCAGGCCGCGGGAATGTACAACACCTTATTGGAGGGCGTCGATCCCGCGCTGATGATCGAATGTCTCAACGGCTACCGGCTAAAGGAGAAATTACCGTCGAATCTGCTGGAATTCAGGGTCCCGCTGGGAGTCCCGGAAGTACTGACGGAAGGGGATGATATTACTATCGTCTCCTATGGTTCGACGCTTCGAATCGTGCAGGAGGCCGCCGAGATCCTCCAGGCTCGCGGCATCAGCTGCGAGGTCGTGGATGTGCAGACGCTGCTGCCTTTCGACGTGCATCATAATATCCTGGAATCCCTGAAAAAAACGAGCCGACTGTTAATTGTGGATGAAGATGTCCCGGGCGGCGCCGCAGGCTTCATCTTTAATAAAGTGATGGAAGAGCAGGGAGGGTACCGCTGGCTGGATACGGCCCCGAGGACGCTGACGGGTCAGGCACACCGGCCTGCCTATTCTTCGGACGGCGATTATTTCAGCAAGCCGAATGCGGAAGATATCATCGATACGGTAATGGAGATGATGGCGGAATAAAAAAGCCCACTTGCCTATTTCAAATTGTAAAATACCTTTTGTACGTCTTCGTCCTGTTCGAGCCGGTCGACAAGTTTGAGCACATCCTGCGCCATGTCCTCCGAAAGCTCGACTGTAGAAGACGGGATCCATTCCGTTTCTGCGCTGATCGGGGTGATGTGTTTTTCTTCCAGCGCCTTCTGCATTCTTCCGAAATCGTTGAACTCCGCCCGAAGTACAAGTACGGGTTCCCCGTGTTCGCCGGTCCCTTCGCCCATTTCCTCCAGACCGAAATCGATCAGCTCGAGCTCGAGATCATCTGCGCTGATGCCTTCGGGTTTTAGTTTGAAGACGCCCATTTTTTTGAACTGGAAGCTCACGCTGCCGCTGTTGCCGAGTGTGCCGTTGCCTTTGTTGAAATGCGATTTGACATTGGCGACCGTCCGGACGTGGTTGTCGGTGGCCGTTTCCACGAGGATCGCAACGCCGTGGGGACCATACCCTTCATACAGGATCTCCTCGTAATTCTCCATTTCCTTGCCCTGGGCCCGCTTGATGGCGGCTTCGACCCTGTCCTTGGGCATGTTGACACTTTTGGCGTTCTGCATACACCGCCGCAGGCCTGGATTCGTAGCAGGATCGGGACCGCCGGTCTTGACGGCAATGGCGATTTCCTTACCTATACGCGAAAACTGCTTGGCCATCCGGTCCCAGCGGGCGAACATCGTGGATTTGCGTACTTCAAAAATGCGACCCATGCGAAAATATTTAGGCCCGGCGCCGCTTCGCGGCGCCGGGGGGCAAATTTAGTAATTTATCAGACTTTTAGCTTGCTGTTATTTTTACTGTAACCAAAATAAATGAGCAGACCGATGATCATCCAAACAAAGGCGCTGAGCAGCGTAGTACCCCAAAGGCTGAAGATCATGGCCGCACAAACGATTATACCCAATATGGGGACCAGCGGTACCAGCGGGGTCTTGAAGGGACGATGGAGATTCGGGTCTCTTCTCCGCAGGATGATGATACCCGCGCAAACCAGCACGAAGGCCAGCAGCGTCCCGATAGAGGTAAGGTCCCCGGCCACGCTTTCCGGGAGGAAACCGGCGAAAAGGCCTACGAAGATGAACAGCAGCATATTGCTCTTATAGGGCGTCCTGAATTTAGGATGCAGGTCGGAAAAGACCTTGGGCAGCAGGCCATCCGTAGACATGGTATAGAAAACGCGGCTTTGGCCCATGAGCATCACCAGGATCACCGAGGAGAAACCCAGCAGGATGGCGATCGTTACAAGTGTACCTAACCATTGGTGACCCGGCATATAGGCCTGTATCGCATAGGCGACCGAAGCTTCCTTTCCAGCCTTGATGAAATCCGTGAAAGGGGCCACGCCGGTAAGCACATAGGAGAACAGGATATACAATAAGGTGCAGATCGCCAGCGATCCGAGGATACCCATCGGCATGTCCTTTTTGGGATTTTTTGCCTCCTGTGCGGCCGTACTTACGGCGTCAAACCCGATGAAGGCAAAGAATACGACGGCCGCCCCTCGCAGAACACCCCCCCATCCGTGGTTGAGGAAGGGCAGGTAGGAGTAATATTTGCCATCGGCCTGTAATGCCGGTGCGGCATCGGCCGGTATGATATAGGGGTGATGATTTGCCGGATTGATATAGGCCCAGCCGATGATAATGAAGATCACGACGATGGACACCTTGAGAAAAACGATGATCCCGTTGACGGCGGCCGATTCCTGCATGCCCTTGATCAGCAGCAGGGTAAGACACATCAGGATGAATAGGGCGGGGAGGTTGATGATGCCCGAGTGCATGACGCCGGCGGCGTCTTTCAAATGCTGCATCGGGGAATGACACCATTCGAATGGTATCTTATATTGGAAGAGGTTATATAACAGATTATTGAGGTATTCGCTCCAGGATATGGCTACAGTAGCGGCGCCGAGCGCATATTCGAGGATCAGCGCCCAGCCGATGATCCAGGCGACCAGTTCGCCCATGGTGGCATAAGCGTAGGTATAAGCGCTACCTGCGATAGGTATGATGGAGGCGAACTCGGCGTAACAAAGTCCCGCAAAACAGCAACCGACGGCGGCAATAATAAAGGAGATGGTAACGGCGGGTCCCGCATGCTCCCCTGCCGCGGCGGCTGTCCGGACGAACAGACCGGCCCCGATGATGGCTCCGATGCCCAGGGCGATCAGGCTCCATACGCCCAGGGTCCTTTTCAGGCCTTTTTCCGACTCATCGGCCTGCGCCAGAAGGACAGCCAATGTCTTTTTTCTGAATAAACTCATGTGCAAGATCGTTTAGGTAAAATTGGTGAATGCTTTGATGTGTGACGACTAGGGCCGAAAATAAACAAATTTTTGCCAAATCAATATTTTTCGATTCTTTGCAGGCCAGAATGGGCCGGTGGCCCATTGGCCGAAGGCCCGACATTAGCTAAAAGGCGGAGCGGGGGCCGGCCCGCGTGCTTAGACCTATGCCCAAGATCAGTCTTACAGGATGGATTATGATCGCCATGGTGGCCGGCGTCCTTCTGGGACTTTGGGTGCATTATAGCGGCAACCCCACCCAGATAGATACCTTTTCTTCGGCCATGGGAGTCATCACCGATGTCTTTTTGCGGATGATCAAAATGATCATTGCTCCACTGGTCTTTTCCACTCTTGTAGTGGGCATAGCCAAACTGGGAGACATCAAGGCCGTCGGACGCATCGGCGGCAAGGCCCTCCTCTGGTTTCTCAGCGCCTCTTTTCTCTCCCTGTTGCTCGGCCTGATCATCATGAACAGTCTTTCGCTGGGCAGCGAGCTCAATCTGCCCGTGCCGGCCTCGGGGGCCGTCAGCGGGATCGAAACCACATCGGTCACCTTCAAAAGTTTTATCACCAATATCTTTCCACGCAGTATTTTCGAGGCGCTGTCGGGAAATGAGGTCTTACAGATCGTGGTTTTTGCAGTTTTTTTCGGGATCGCCACCGCATCGATAGGTGAAAAGGGGAAGGTCGTGATCAAAGCCCTGGATGCCGTTTCGCTGATCATCCTTCGCGTAACGGGCTACGTGATGTATTTTGCCCCGGTGGCGGCGCTGGCTGCCATTTCGGCTGTCATGGCGGCAAAGGGCCCCGAGTTGCTGGTCACCTACGGCAAACTGATCATCAGCTTTTACCTGGCCATACTGGGGTTATGGTTGATCCTGCTGCTGGTGGCTTCCCTGATCATCGGCCGGAGGGTGATCCACCTGGCATTCGCGATCAAGGATATGATCTTGCTGGCATTCAGTACGGCCAGTTCCGAGGCCGCGTTTCCCCGGCTGATCGTCGAACTGGAGAATTTCGGTTGCCCACCCAAGATCGTCAGTTTCGTTCTTCCACTCGGCTATTCTTTCAATCTGGACGGCAGCATGCTTTATATGACCTTTGCTTCTCTGTTTATCGCGCAGGCATACGGCGTGCCGCTGACCCTGGGGCAGGAGCTGTCGATGTTGCTGGTGTTGATGTTGACGAGCAAAGGCGTAGCCGGAGTGCCCAGGGCGGCGCTTGTAGTGATTGCGGGTACGCTCTCTTTATATAATATTCCACAGCAGGGTTTACTTCTGTTGCTGGGCATCGACCAGATATTGGATATGGCACGCAGCGCCACGAATGTTCTCGGCAACAGCCTGGCTACGGTGGTGGTCAGCAAATGGGAAGGCGAGCTGGAAGAAGCCGCCATCTAAGCCGCCATCGGCGGCGATAAACATAAAATGAATGTATGCTTGAATTCTTGACTATTACCTGGAAAGATCTATTAAACCCTGACTTCTACATCAATAACGGCGGACTTTGGGTAATGCTGTTTATCGTCTTTGCTGAGACCGGTCTCATGTTCGGCTTTTTTTTGCCGGGGGACAGCCTGCTGTTCGTCGCCGGCATCTATAGCGAAAAGCTGGTGGGGAGCCTGATCAGCGGCGGAACGGGTACCGACATATTCGATCTCATAGTATTATGGTTGCTGGTCTCGGTCGCGGGCATTATCGGGAATGCCGTCGGCTATTGGATCGGGAATAAGAGCGGGCCATTTCTTTTTCATCGGAAGGACACGCTTTTTTTCAAAAAGAAGTATCTTTTCCAGGCCAAGGCCTTCTATGACAAACATGGCGGCGAAGCCATCGTATTCGCACGTTTCCTGCCCATCGTCCGGACCTTCGCTCCTATAATCGCGGGTATCGTGGCCATGAACAAGCGGAAATTCCATCTCTATAATGTGGTGGGGTGTGTCGCCTGGGTGTTCGCCATGCTGTTTGCGGGGCATTACCTTGACAAACTGTTCCTGACGAAGTTCGGTTTCGATCTTAAAAAACATCTCGAGGTGATCGTGATCGGGATCGTCGTCATCACTACAGCGCCTGTTATTTACAAGCTGTTTTTCGGCCGGAAGGGGACCGCCCCCGCCGAGGACCCGTATCAACACTAAGCCATGGAAAAAAAATTACACCCGCTTTTCAACCTTGCAGTCATTGTCGGGGCGTTGGGATATTTTGTAGATGTATATGATCTTTTGTTGTTCAGTATTATCCGCGTGCCTTCATTGAAGAGCCTTGGCATAGCGGCGGATGACGGGCGGGGCCTGAACATATTGACCATCCAAATGTACGGACTGCTCATCGGCGGTATCATCTGGGGTGTGCTGGGAGATAAAAGAGGCCGTTTGCGGGTCCTGTTTGCATCGATCATTTTGTATTCATTGGGGAGCATCGCCAATGGGATGGTTCATACCGTTGGACAATATGCGCTGGCTCGTTTTGTTACGGGATTGGGTCTGGCTGGAGAACTGGGCGCCGGTATTACGCTGGTGAGCGAGCTGATGCCGAAAGAGAAGAGAGGCATCGCCACCGCTTGGGTAGCCGGTATCGGACTCAGCGGAGCCGTCTTTGCCTACCTGATCAAATATTGGTTTGTAGGTACGGATGGCAGTGGTTGGCGCACCTGCTATTATATTGGCGGCGGGCTTGGATTTTTGCTCTTGTTATTACGGGTTGGTGTGCTGGAGTCCGGGATGTATAAGCACATGGCGGTATCGAACGTAAGCAGGGGAAATATATTCATGCTCTTCACGAATGGTCAGCGGTTTAAGAAATATATTACAGCTATACTGATAGCGTTGCCGAATTGGTATGTGATCGGGATCCTGATCACCTTTTGCGACAAGTTCGGAGCGGACATGAAGGTGCATGGAGCGATCGATCCGGGCAAGGGGATCATGGTAGCCTATGCCGCCATCTCGATAGGAGATGTGCTGATCGGGTTTATCAGTCAATGGATGAAGAGCCGGAAAAAATCGTTGTGGCTCTTCAATATTATTACGGTATTCGGAGTGATCGCTTATTTTAATTTGCAGGGGGCGTCGTCCACCGCCTTGTATTGGGTTTGCGTGGTATTGGGATTCGGGACTGGTTTCTGGGCGATGTTCGTGACGATGGCCGCCGAGCAGTTCGGGACGAATATCCGGGCGACGGTGGCGACGACCGTTCCGAATATGGCCCGCGGGTCGCTGGCTGTAGTGGTGGTCCCCATATTCAAAGGGCTTTTGCCATCGCTGGGGCATTATGGGGCAGGCTGGGTGACGGGCATCATCGTGTTTACGATCTCGTTTATTGCGCTCGCGCTGACGCCGGAGACTTTTGGAAAAGATCTGAATTATATAGAAGCATAAGATGAAGTTTCTTATTATACGGTTCAGTTCCATCGGGGATATCGTCCTCACTACCCCGGTGGTCCGTTGTTTGAAAAAGCAGTTACTCACGGCGGAGGTCCATTATTTGACTAAAAGATCCTTCCGGCCCATCCTCGCAGCCAATCCCTATGTAGATAAGATCCATGTGCTGGAAGATGACCTGGAGACCGTGATAGAAACGCTGCGACAGGAGGACTTCGACTACGTCATCGACCTCCATCATAATCTTCGCACGCTGAAGGTGAAACGAGGGCTGGGAAAGAAGGCCGTGTCTTTCGATAAATTGAATGTAAAGAAATGGTTGTACACCAATTTCAAGAT
>DASYSV010000040.1:0-6615 GCA_036010185.1 Puia sp. | reverse complement strand
ACCTGCTGATGGAGCAGATCGACAAGCTGAAGAAGGGCGAGTTTGACGAAACCCTGGTAAAGGCTATCGTCGCCAACGGGAAACTGGATCTGCTCGAAGGTCTTCAGAAAAACGAATCGCGGGTGACCGATCTGATGGAGGGCTTTATCCAGCACCGGGACACGTTATGGAACCGCGAAGTCGCCGAGCTTGACGAGCAGGCCGGTATCTCCAAAAACGAGATCGTGCGTGTCGCGAATAAGTATATGGCCAACAATTATGTGTTGCTGTACAAGCGGAAGGGTGAAGACAAGAGCATCATGAAAGTGGACAAACCGCCGATCACGCCGGTGGAGACGAATGCCGGAAAACAGTCCGTATTCGTCAAGAAAATAGAAAGCATGCCCGTATCGGATGTGACCCCGCAGTGGCTGGATTTCAAAGACGGCATCGGACATGGCAAGGCCGGGATAGCCGATGTATTGTATGTCCCCAATAAGGAAAACGATCTGTTCCACCTGTACTATCGTCTGGATGTGGGTAAGGATAATGACGCGCTGTTACCGTTGGCGGCGACCTATCTGCAATACCTGGGAACGGACAAACATCCCACGGCCGAGATCAGCAAGGCCTTCTATGACATCGCCTGTAACTTCAGCATCAATACCACCAGCGATGTGACGACGGTCACCATCACCGGTCTGCAGGAGAATTTCGGTAAGGCCGTGTCACTTTTCGAGGATGTATTGCATAACTGTCTTCCCGATACCGCCGCGCTGGTAGCGTTGAAGGACCGGCTGACGAAGGCGCGTGCCAATAACAAACTTAACAAGAATGCGATCATGCAGGGTTTGATCTCCTATGCACGTTATGGGAGCAAGAATCCCTTCAATACGACGCTTTCCGTCCAGGAAGTGGCCGATCTGAAGGCTGAGGATCTTACGCGGGTGCTCCATAACCTGCTGGACTATCCGCATACCATCATCTACTATGGACCGCTGTCGATGGATGCCTTTATATCATCCATCGGGAAATTGCATCCCCTGCCGACGGCCTGGACGGCTTATCCGGCGAAGAAACATTTTCCTTTCGCGACGCAATCGGCCAACCAGGTGCTCTTCGCCAATTACGATATGGTGCAAAGCGAGATCTGCTGGATCCGCAATTCGGGTTCCTATGATGTCAATAAGGAGCCGGTAGTGGATCTTTTCGATAACTATTTCGGAGGGGGTATGGGTTCAGTCGTTTTTCAAACGCTGCGCGAATCGAAGGCACTGGCGTATGCGACGTATGCTACCTATGGAACGCCCATGAAGAAAGAAGATCCCTTTTATGTATTGGCTTATATAGGTTGCCAGGCGGACAAGATGAATGAGGCGATCGGCGGTATGAACGCGTTGCTGAACGATCTGCCGGAAAACGAGCAGAACTTCGAACTGGCGCGGACGAGTGAAAAGAAGGACATCGAGACGCAGCGGTTCACCGAGGACGGGATCGTGTTTGCTTATCTGAGTGCGAAGGAGAAAGGGTTGGATTATGATCAGCGAAAGGATGAATATTCGGCCATTGCAAAGCTGACGATGGATGATGTGAAGAAATTCCATACGCAGGAGCTGGCGGGGAAGCCCTATACTTACTGCGTCGTGGCCAGTGATAAGAAGATCAAGATGGATGATCTGAAGAAGGTGGGGGATGTGAAGGTGTTGACGCTGGATGAGATATTTGGTTACTAGGGAGGCTGCGGCGCGGCGCGAAGTTCTGGGTGGTGGAGTGGCGCGGGCTTCAGGGTGCGCCGGAGGACCATGCGCGGAAGAGGCGTTTTTGTTTGGGAGTGGCGGCGGGGTCTTCAGTGATGGTAATTAAAGGGGTTGTATAACCCGTCATATAGACCGGGACGATATTCGTCCCGGTTTGTTTTTTTACGGTGACGCGGGCGGTGTCGCCGATGTGAAGGTTGCGGATGGCGGACTGGAAGTCCTGGCGGGAGTTGGTCGGTCTGCCGTTGATGGCCATGATGATGTCGCCGGTGTGGAGGCCCGCTTTGGCCCAGCAGCCTTTGGGATTCGAGATGCCGATGCGGAGACTGGTGTCATCGCGGAGGATCCAGGAATAGACGCGGATGTCGGGAAGGCGGCGGCCTTGCGGGTCTTTTGCGGTGGGCTGGTCGTGTTGAATTTTGAGACCGAGGAGGTGGAGATAAGTGGCGAAATCGATGGGTTTGCCCTGATAGAGGTGTTCGCGGAAGAAGCGGTGCACGGCGGCGTTGTTTTGACAAATGATGGCAGCGGCGCTATCAATCACACTGTCGGTGAGGGGTTGCTTGCCGGCGCTGCAGATGTAGTTGACTTCCTTCATGAGCGCGTCGATGGAGTACCGTCCTTCGGTGGCGTCACGGATAAGGAGATCGAGACAGGTGCCGAGCAGCTCGCCCTGGAGATGGGTGCTGGCGGAATAATCACCGAGGGGTCCGGGCTGGGCGTAGTCGGCGAGACTGACTTTTGCCGGGGGGAGGACACTGTTGCCGGTGTCTCGATAATATCGTGTGATGAGATGGGTCAGATGGGAAAGACGGGTAGAGTCTTCTGTGGGCAGGCCGATGCGGCGCGAGATGAGATCGGCACAGAGCATGGTGACACCTTCGGTGAACCAGAGGCTGGTCGTCAGTTGTTGCGGACCATAGTTGAGTTCGGTATAGCCCGAAGGCCGGATGGACATCCCGTTCCAGGCATGGAAAAATTCATGCGCGATGTCTTCATAGATGCCTGAGGCGGGGTTATTGAGATCGGACGGTTTCGCACCGATGGTAAGCGAGGAAGCGTGTTCGAGCGCGCCCGCGCTGGCGTCTTCGATCAGGAAGTTATAATATAGGAACGGAAAGCCGCCGGTGAGGCTGTAGGTTGCATGAGCGATCTTTTGGAGATTGTTTATCAATGAGACGGTGTCGAAGTTGAGGTTGGGGCTGGGGGAAAGATAGACGACATCGTGCCGGATGCTGTCGGTGGTGAAGGTCCAACGATGCAATCGGCCTATAAGAATGGGGGCATCGAGTAATTGGGTCTGGGAAGTGGAAGAGACATTCACTGCACCGTAGTAGCGCTTGCCCCAGGTTTGTCGGACCCTGATCTCCTCTGTGTATATTCCGTCGGCCGAAGTCCATCCTGGCGGAAGACGTAGTGTGAGCGCACAGGGGATATCCAGGTAATCCACGATATACATGAATGAATGGAGATCGCCGACGAGGCCGCCGTAGGAGGTCAGGAAGGGGCGGTGAGAAAAATGAAGCGGTGCGGGTGGCGGCAGGCTGATACGATAGGATACCGTTACTTCGTCGCCGGTGGTTATGACGGCCCATACGGCGCTGTCCGTGTGTACGGCAAATGCGGGTCTCGTAACATGGAAGCCGGTGACGTAGCGCCAGAAGCGGTCATCGTATTCATTATGCGTGGCCATGGCCAGGCGAAACCGGCGGGGAGGGTGTTCGATCCGGATGTCGACATTATAGCCGGATAGGTCAGATGAGTCGACGGTCAGGGTATAATGGAGGGAGGTTGAGGTTTGGGCAATAGTTGCGGGCCTACCGGTGAGCAGGAGGAGGATGGTTAGCAATTGCGCGGTGCCGGAACGGAACATGGCAGGAAAGGAGAAGTTAGGAGTTGCGATGTTGGGAATTGCGAAATTTATTTAAATATATGTGATTTTTTGGACCTTCCGGCGAATAATATAGTATGAACCATTCCGAATTCCTTCGACTGGTGGAGGACAACAAAGGGATCCTTTACAAGATAAGCTCCTCGTACTGCCGGCATGCAGGCGACCGGGAAGACCTTATCCAGGAGATGATCTACCAGTTGTGGCGGAGTTCGGATAAATACGACAACACCCAAAAATTTTCAACTTATATGTACCGGATCGCTTTGAATGTGGCTATATCGTTCCATAGACGGACCAGCCGCGGTGGATTGAAGGTCGCGTTGGATGCGGATGTGGAGCTGGTGGAGGAAGAAGGGATGGTTGAGCTGGACGAGCGGGTCGAGATGTTGCAGCGATGGATCCGATCGCTGGGCGAGCTGGACAAGGCATTGATGATCCTTTACCTGGAGGAGCGTCCTTATCGGGAGATTGCGGAGATACTGGGGGTAACGGAGACGAATGTGGGTACGAAAATAGGGAGGTTGAAGGAGCGGTTGAAAAAACAATTGATCATGCAAAACAAATTTTTATGAGTGCAGATGAGTTTCAGCAGCTGTGGAAGTCTTATGAGGAGAAGCTGCAAAAATCGATGAAATTGAATTTGGCTTTGATGGAAGCCAATCTGAACCGGAAGGCCAGGGTAGCGTTCAACTGGCAGATCGCCTTTAAGATCATGATGATCGGGTTGGGTCTCGCGTGGAATATTTTTGTCGGGGGATTGATGTGGAGATACCGTACAGAGCCGGCGTTCGTGGTGGCGGCATTGATGGTGCTGTCGTGCACGGGGTATGCGATCGGGGGGTATTTTTTGCAGGTGCTGGTGATGCTTCGGGTGAATTTGAGCGATAGCATTGTGGCTACGCAGAAACAGCTGGCGATGCTCGAGGTTTTGATGGTACGTACGCTGAGGGTGCCGTTCCTGCAGACTCCGGCTTATTTTTTCTTCTTTGTCACGCGGCATATGATGGCGACGAGCGGGCCGTGGTTTTGGTTGATCGAGGGGTTGCTGGTGGCGGTGTCGATCGTGGTGACGATATGGGTCTATCGGTCCATTACGCTGGAGAATGCTGCGCGGAAGGGATGGGTGAGGAGGATAGTGGATAATGAGGGTTGGAAGGCGGTGAAGCGCGCGAGGGAGTATGCGAGAGAGATTGAGGAATTCAGGGAGGAATGAGGTGTGAGCGGCGGGATGCGGCGGGTGGATGCCGTGGTTGGGTGCGGCGGATGGACGCGGCGGGTGGATGCCGTGGTTGGGTGCGGCGGATGGATGCGGCGGATGGACGCGGCGGGTGGATGCGGCGCCGTCAGGCGCCGCGGAAATGGGGCTTTCGCTTTTCGAGAAAGGCGGAGGCCCCTTCTTTCATGTCTTCGGTGGCGAAGCATTCGCCGAAGGCCTCCTGTTCGCGGAGGAAGCCGTTGTCGCCGGTGCCGACGGCTATGGTGTCTCCCGCCGCGATATTGGCGCATTCGATGACACGGGAGATGGCGATCGGGGCTTTTTGATTAATGATGGAGAGGATCTCGCGGGTTTTGGTGAGGAGCTCGTTCTGTTCGGTGACGATATAGTTTACGAGGCCCAGGGTGTGCGCTTCGGTGGCGTCGATCATACGGCCGGTGAGCATGATCTCGAGAGCACGGCCTTTTCCGATGAGTTGCACCAGTCTTTGCGTGCCGCCATATCCGGGAATGACGCCAAGGTTGACCTCGGGCTGTCCAAATTTTGCATTGGTCGTACACAGCCGGAAATGGCAGGCCATGGCCAGCTCGCAGCCTCCGCCGAGCGCGAATCCATTGACGGCGGCAACTATCGGTTTCGGGGAGGAGGCTATACGATTGAAGACTGCGTGTCCTTTTGCAGAGAGGGCGGAGCCCTGTTCGCCCGTGAGTCCCTGGAATTCGGAGATATCGGCGCCGGCGATGAAGGCTTTCTGGCCCGAGCCGGTAATGATGGCGCTACGTATGTCCTTGTTGGTATAGATCTCGGTCACGACCTCGCCGAGCTCGTTCATGACGTCTTTGTTGATGGCGTTGAGTTTGTCGGGCCGGTGGATAGTGACTGTGAGGATATTGTCGGAGAGTTCGGTGAGTAATGTCTTATACATGGGAGAAGAGTTTTTGGCGGTGGGGGTGGATGAATTGCGATGTTTAGAATTCGCGGTTATCGCGGACCCAGGCGCGGATATAGCCGGCGATATCGGCTGTGGGCGTACCGGGCGGGAAGAGCTGGCCTACTCCGAGGTTTTGTAGCTGCTGCCGATGGTCCTCGGGAATGATGCCGCCGCCGGTGAGCAGGACATCCGTCATGCTTTTTTCCTTCATCAGTGTGATGATACGGGGGAAGACGGTCATATGGGCGCCGCTGAGGATGCTGATGCCGATGGCGTCGACGTCTTCCTGTAATGCGGCATTGACCACCATTTCGGGTGTTTGACGCAGACCCGTATAGATGACCTCCATACCGGCATCCCGGAGGGCGGTGGCGATCACGCGGGCCCCGCGATCGTGTCCGTCGAGGCCCACTTTGGCGACGAGTACGCGGATAGGGCGGGTGTTTTTTTCGGCTGTCATATCGAATGTGAAGTTAGGCAAAATTGTATAGCGCCGGCGATGGGGCCGCCTCAGGTCTCGAGCAGGCTCAGCACATGGCTGATGCGGCGGATGGTCTCGTCCTTGCCGAGTAAGGCGGCGATATCGAATACAGCGGGTCCAAACCTTCCCCCAACCAACATAATACGAAGCGGCTGCAGCAGATCGCCGGGTTTAATTGCAGCGGCTGCGGCCATTTCCTTGAAGCCTGTCTCGAGAGAATGGCTTTCCCAATCATTGGCTTTGCGAAGCTGCCATGCGCGGATGAGTTCGACGAAGAAGAGATTTTTTGCGGCTGTCCATTTCGGGCGGACGGCGTCGAGATCATATGTTTGCGGCGGCTGGAAGAAGAATCCGGCC
>DASYSV010000024.1:0-6893 GCA_036010185.1 Puia sp. | reverse complement strand
ACCCGCACATGTCCATCACGCCGAAATGCGAGTTGATATTCGGCCATTTGAATGGCGTAGGTTCCCCCCGATAGTCGAAACCCGTCCATACGAAACCGCCCAGCCACCAGGGTTTGTCGGCGGCGAGCGCCCACCATTGTTCGGCCGTATTGGCCCACCAGGGATAGGTGATATCTTCGTCCGGCACATAGCCGTTGACGGTATCTTTCTGATATATGCCGCGGGTCGTTACCGTGCTGCCCATCTCGGTGCCTATGATGGGTTGGTTCGGATGATCCGCATGATAGGGGTCCACGGCGGCGATACGGTAGTTGAATCCACGCACAGGTATCACCTCATTAATACCCCGATAAACATTGGGAAGATCGGCCGCATAGGTGCAGGTACGCGTGGGATCCCATTCCTTTTGACGGGCGATGAGCGTGGCGGCGATGGTGCGGCCTACGGGTCTTGTCTGGACGAAACCTTCCTCATTACCCAGGCTCCAGAGGAATACGCAGGCCCTACTCCGATCGCGAATCACCAGCCGGCGAAACTGATCGAGATATTCTTCGCCGCTATTGAGCAGACGGTTCTCGTCCAGTACCAGCAATCCCAAACTGTCACAGGCATCGAGCCATTCGGGGGTCGGCGGATTATGGCTTGTACGGCTGGCGTTGCAGCCCATTTCCTTCAGCAGACGCGCGCGGTAATATTGCAGATAGTCGGGCATGGCCGTTCCGACGCCGGCATGATCCTGGTGGTTGTTGACGCCTTTGATCTTGGTATAGACGCCATTGACATATAGACCGCCGGCGTCGATGCGGATCGTCCGGATACCGATGCGGATCTCTTGTTCGTCTATGACCGGGGCGGGAGAAGGGGGGGCCGAGGCAGCGGTGCGGACCGGGGCGGGAGAAGGGGGAGCCGCGGAGCCTGAACGCAAGGTGGCGCCTGCACGATATAAATAAGGTGTTTCAGGGGACCAGAGGTGTGGGCGGGCGACGGGAATGGTTTGGACGACGGTGCGTTGTTCGTTGGGGCCAATGGTGATCGACTGGGCGGGGCTTCTGCCGATGAGGATACCGTCCCGGGTTGTCACGAAAGCGGAAACTGAGGTGGTGGCAGGAACGGTCTTGTCATTGGCGACCGTCGTCTCGACGGTGACGGTAGCGGATGCGGGTGAGGCCACGGTCGAATGCACGAAGAGTCCATCTTCCGCGATGTGGACGTCATTGTAGCTGTTCAGCCAGACATGCCGATAGATGCCCGCGCCTTCATAATACCATCCTTCATACTGTGACGCATCCACGCGGACCACGAGGACATTGTCATGTCCATACCGGAGATAGTCGGTAATGTCGCAGGAAAATCCGCTGTACCCGCTGGCGTTGCCGCAAAGATAAAAGCCGTTGATCCAGACCTTGCTGTCGCGAAAGATACCGTCGAAACGGACGACGAACCGCCGGCCGGAGTCGGATGTGGCCACGGTAAAATGTTTGCGATACCAGCCTATGCTCGTGGACGGATAGTGTCCGCCCACGGGTTTATACCCATGCGACATGACGTCGGGGTCGGGGGAAAATTCGAATGGCAGCTCGACGGCCCAGTCATGCGGAAGCGAGATGTCGCGCCAATCGCGGTCGTTGAAGTCGGCGGCGATGGCGGTGCCTTCGGCCTTACCGGATTTCGCGAAGATGGAGACGGTGCGGAAATTGAAGTCTTTGGAGGGGTCGGCGGCATCGCCGAGGTGGAATTTCCAGCCCTGGTCGAGCGAGGTGTGAGCGCGGAGAGGAGGCGGGCTGGTCTGGTCGGTCGAGGTGTGGGCCCGGAGAGGAGATGGGGTGGTCTGGTCGAGCGAGGAATGAGCCCGGAGAGGAGGCGGGCTGGTGTGGTCGGTCGAGGTGTGGGCCCGGGGGGTCTGCGCGGAGAGAGCGAGTGGTAATCCAAGAAGTAAGAGGAGTGCTTTCACCAGAGTTAGTTTAGTTAGTAGAAAATGCATTCATAGCGACGGTGGGTTTCCCCGTATTATCGAAAGCGCCCAATCCGTATGAGAGGAAGGGCGCATAGCTCTCGGGTTCCCAGTAAAGCACGCCAAGCCCATTCCCGCCAGGTACGGCCTTCACCTTATGCATGAGGTCCGTGATAAAGGATTCGCTGGCCGTCGGCTGGTTCGCCGGCATCCCTACTTCCACGACCATTACAGGCTTATGATATCGCGTCACCATATCGTTCATATTGGCCGCACAGGAATCATTGCAGGCCTGCCAGTTGCCAGGCGAAGAAAAATAGGCGGGGTAGAGCGACATGCCGATGATGTCGAATTGCGCGCCATTGGCGGTGAGTCCGTCGAACATCCATCGGAACAGCGAATTGTTCCACCCATTGGAGATATGAACGATAACTTTAATCGTGTCGCTGACGTCCTTGACGGCTTTATATCCTGCATCGATCAATGCCGCGAAATTGGCCATATTCGTGGAGGCCTGTCCGTCGGGCCAGAGCATACCATTATCCGTCTCATTACCGATCTGCACCCAGGAGGGTATGACCCCGGCGGTCTTCAGCGTGTCGAGTACGCTTTTCGTATAGCTCGTGACGGTGCTGGTCAGCGTGGCAAAATTCATGGCACTCCAGGCGGCGGGTTTGGCCTGATGTCCCGGATCGGCCCATGTATCGCTATAGTGGAAGTCGACGAGCACGCGCATACCCAGATTGTGCGCGCGAACCGCCTTTTTGACGAAGTCCGCTGTGCTGTTATATTTATTCGAAGGGTTGACCCATACGCGCAGACGAATGGAATTCATGCCCAGCGACTGCATCAGCTGAAAGCAATCCATGGCCGTCCCGGCCGAGTTATAAAATTTAAAGCCCGAGTCCTCCATCTGGGTGACCCAACTGATATCCGCACCCCTGAAGATCGGGGTGTCGGCGGCGGGATGGGTCTGTGTGTCTTTGGTCCCGCCGCCCCCATTGGATGCACCGCTTTTCGAGCAGGCGCAGAAGATTGTCACGGCCAGGAAAAAAAAAGTGACTCTCATAGTTATTTGACGGAATAAGTATAGTTGCCCGCACCCTGGCTCACATCGAGCGTAATGGTATACGTCCCTGTCTTAGCTACGCCAATATTGGGTCCGTTATAGGCCAGATTCCCCTTCGAATCTACGCCTAAATTGGTATTCCAGCTGGGGTCGCCGACGAATTTCCATCCCTGGCCCGCCGTAAGGCTTATGCCCGTGGCCGTCCACTGGTTGGTATTGGCATCGAAGGTCATCGGGTTGGCGGTCACGTTCCAGCCGTTGAAATCTCCCGCAATCGTCCATTTGGCAGGGAAATATTGGATGGTGAGTCCCTTGGTATCGGCCACCACGCGGAAATAACCCGGACCTGCGTTGTAGCAATTGCCGGCACTGCCGCTGCCGCTGATCGTTGTCTGGGTACCGCCCCAGCCATAGTTGGTGCCATTCCAATCCAGCTGTGTACAGAGCTTGAAACTATTGCCTGCATTGGGCATATTGACATATCCTTCATAGATGCCGTTATTCAGCACCGATGCCAGGATCCAGCCCGGCTGGTTGATCTGGGTCCATTGCGGGGTCAGAAAGTCTCCCGCTACGTACAGCTTCGGATAAATGAGTATGACATGATACGGCGTAACGGTCATGGTCAATATACCATTGAGGTTCGGAACCGTAGATGTGTCGCCATTGCTTTGTATGACCGCCTGTTTTAGCCGGACAACGACGGTGCTGGCCACACCCGTAGGCAGCTGCAGCAGATTGAGAATGTGGTTAAAGTCGGTACCCAGCCAGGCCGAGCTGAGTTTGCCGTTCGGGATGCTGGTGACGATGGCATTGGCCCAGCCGGTCGCGCCGCTCGTGTCGGATGGCTGATCGATCAGCAGCGTATAGGTAACGGGGATGTTCACCCCATAATTGGCCGACTGCCAGCTGAAAGTCGCGACGGTGGCGGAGTCGCTCGAGGCCGACAAAACCACATTGTTGTTGTTGACCGCAAAACCCGACACGCCTGAGGGCGAGGTCAGGGCGGGGTTTGGTATGTCCCGTTTGCAACCAACGGCCAGGACCAGTAGGCCGAAGACCAGGCATGCGTGAAACATCTTGTGCATATGCGTATGATTGAAGATTAGTAATCTTTGTTTTGTTTGAGATTGGGGTTTGCCGACAGATCGGTACTCGGTATCGGGAAGATATTGTATTTGGGGTCTACGGCGGTACCGCCTGCTACCCCGCCCTTCCAGGCCCAGAGATATGCGTTGGTCGTAAATTCGTTGTAACGAATCAGGTCCGTACGGCGGAAACATTCATAGTATAGCTCGCGACCGCGTTCATCGAGGATGAAGCTGGTAGTCAGCTGGCCGGAACTAATATTTCCCGAAGTGTTGCCATATGCGCGCGTCCGAAGCGCGTTGATATAGTTGAGCGCCGTGGCAGCATCTCCGCCCGAGCCGCCTCGAAGCACGGATTCCGCATAGATGAGATAGATCTCTGCCAATCGGAACAGCGGAAACTTGATGCTCGCGAAATTATCGCCATTGTCCTGATGCGGGTCTGCCGCGCCGGTGCTGGTTACGTTGCGGAATTTGAAGGTAGCGAACCCAGCCGTCGATGTATAGAGTGCGGTCATATTCTTCGTCTGGCCGGTGGTCCAGAATTGGGCGCGGTGATCCGTTGCGCCGCTAAAATCCGGGAAAAGGTTGATAAAATCCTGGGTAAGCCGCAGACCGCTCCAACTGCCATTGACGCCAGACACATTATTGGGTATCCCTGCGGGGCCATGAACGAGATAGGTCGTTCCGCCATAGTTCTGGATAAAAGTGGCGTCATACATGATATCGAAGATGTTCTCGTCTGTATTGTTCTGATTGTCGGCCAGCATCAGCTTCGTGTAGTCAGGATGGAGGGTATAGCCCGCGCCGATGACCTTATTGCAATAGGTGATCGCGTCGGTATAACGCGCGGTTCCGGTATAGACTGATGCATTGAGGTATATCCGTGCCAGCAACGACCACGCGGCTGCCTGGTCGGCGTGACCTACCAGCGCCTGGTGCGGGGCGACGAGACCGCTGTCGGCGGCGCCTTTCAGTTCGGATTCGATATACTTGAACAGGTCGCTGCGGCTGATCTGCTTAGGGATAAAGGCGCCGATCGGGTCTTTCTCGGTGGCGAAGGGTGGATTGGCGAAGAGGTCCATCAATACCCAATACTGAAAGGCGCGCAGAAAGCGGGCTTCGGCGCGATAGTGCCTGATAGAATCCACCGTCGTGCTGCTGAAACCCTTTCCGGCCAGCTCAGCGTCCGAAGAATGCGAGATGAAATCATTGCAGAGCGTGATCTGGAAAGCCGCGCGATAGTACAAACCATCGACGATAGGGTTGGTGGAAGACCAGCTCATCTCATGGAGACCCTGTATGCCGGCATCGCTTTCCCACGTCCATGCGGCCTCGTCCGTTGTTAGCTCCTGCAGGTTGAAATAGAGACGAAGGAAATCGGAGTTGCCTTCATCATTGATGATCTGGGTGGGTAGATCGGGGCTGCCGGTGCCGCCGACATTGCCGGTATTGGCGAAGGCGGCATAAACTTTGGCCAGCGCCTGTGTATAGCCGAGCGGGGTACTATAGACCTGGCTGGCCGTGACACCGTTGTTCGGGACACGGTTGAGGTCCTTGGAACAGGCCGCCTGCAGCAGACATAGAGCACTGAGGGCGGCGGCGGTGAATATCTTGTTGTTCATACTATTTAAAATTTATGAGTGTTGGTCGGGTTTAAAAATCCAGGTTGATGCCCAGGTTATAAACGCGTGGGCGGGGATAGGCGTTGTTATCGATACCGGGATTACCGACTCCGATGTCCGTACCTGCGCCGATCTCCGGATCGAGCCCCTTATATTTCGTGACGACGAATACGTTTTGAACGCCTGCATTCAGCCGCAGGTTGGTATGCGTGTGCGAGATGGCCCCGAAATTATAACCGACAGAGAGGTTATCCATCCGCAAGAAAGACGCATTGGAAATATAATAATCGCTCAACAGCTCCTGCGCATTGCCGTTAAAATGCGTCGTGAGCACGCTGGTAGAAGCATTGTAGAGCGTGACGTTCTTGACGACCTGGTTAAGTGTGCCGGTCTGGCTCCGGATGTTGTTGTAATCATACATACCCAGGCTGCTGCGCAGGACCGTGCTGAAATTCCACTTACCCCAATTGACGCTGGTCGAGAATCCGATGAAGGTATTGGGATCGGCCGACTTCGTCTTATACAGATCGTTCTGGTTGATCAGACCGTCAGCATTCTTATCCACGAAAACGCCCTCGATGGGATTTCCCTTAGTATCATACACCTGGCGATAGAGATAGAACGTATTCTTGGGCGTCCCCACGGCATTGATCTCCGTGAACTGTCCGCCGATGCCGCCGGCGATATTGCCGCTGCCAAAGCCGGGATAATTGGGATCGTCGGGCACCACCGTCAAGTTGGTGATCTTGTTCTTATTATAGGTGATATTGAACCCGAGATCCCAGGTCACATTACGGGTACGGACGGGTTCCAGGTTGATGCTGAATTCGACACCATCGTTGGTCATGGAGCCGACGTTCGCTACGATGTAGGCCGAGTAATTACTGAGCGCCGATTGCGACACCTGGTTCAGCAGCTGGGTCGTATTCTTGTGGTAGAAATCGATGCTACCGTAGATGCGGTTATCGAGGAAACCGTAATCGAGTCCGATATTGGACGTACTCGTCTGCTCCCATCTGCGGGTGGAATAGAACCCGGCCGGCCGCCATCCCTGAAAATAGTTGTTCCCGAACTGGTATGCCGCGTTGGAGTCGCTGAGGTAATAGTAAGCGTAATAATCATAGTCGCCGATACCGTCCTGCTGACCTGTGATTCCCCAA
>DASYSV010000617.1:0-2814 GCA_036010185.1 Puia sp. | reverse complement strand
GACGAGATCAAGGGGAATCTCCAGGTGAGATATCAGTATCCGATGAATAAGATCCGGCCATTTATCGGCGCAGGCATATCTAACACATTGACAATCAATAATAAGAGCACGCAAACGCTCATCGATGTCAGCAATTCCCAGAATTTCAGGCAACCGCTGTTCGGATCGGCAGATTATATCCGGATGTATAGACCGGGCGCTTTCATTTCCCTGGGCGCGGAGTACCGGAAGTTCGTATTGGAGGCGCGGGCCGAACAGACCCAGGGGCTGACGAATATGCCGGGAGTCAGCGCGCCGGTAATGAATTTCTATCTGCTCCTCGGCTATATGTTTTAGCTTTGCCGCAAATTTTGCGGTATACGTTCCCTTTCACATATCCTGACTTTGTTTAAAAAAGACGTGCTGCTGGAGGTGAGGCAGCAATATACTTTTTATGGAGTGCTGCTCTATGTTGCCTCAACCATTTTCGTTTTATACCTGAGCATGGGTCAGCCGGAAGGGGCAGTATGGAAGGGTTTGTTCTGGATGATGCAGCTGTTCATCTGCGTCAACGCGGTTGCGAAGAGCTTTTTGCAGGAAGGCAAGGAGAGGCTGCTCTATTTTTATTCCATCGCGGGGGCAAGGGACTTTATCCTGTCGAAACTATTGTTCAATGCGCTGCTCATGGTCCTGATGAGCCTGGTGAGTGTCGGATTATTCCTGCTGATGCTGGGCGATCCGACATCCGATGTGTTGTGGTTCGTGTTGATCGGTTCGCTGGGAGGTATCAGTCTGAGCCTGGTATTTACATTCTTAGCCGCCATTGCGGCGCGTGCGCAGCAAAGCTCGGCATTGATGGCAATACTGGGTTTCCCATTGGTGATCCCGCAGCTGTTGCTGTTGAATAAGGTCTCGTCGATTGCTTTTTCGGAAGTTCAGGGAGGTTTGGCCGGGATGATCGGGCTCCTGGCGGCTCTGGATGCGATGATCGTGGCGCTTACGGTCATTCTTTTTCCGTTTTTGTGGAAAGATTGAGTTACCTAAATTTGCACTCCAAACGGGAGGCCGACCTCCTTCTATAAAAGTACTTATGCTTCGTCATTCCTGGTGGAAAATACTATGCGCACTCTTATTGTTCTATACCATCGTTGCGGGGTTCCTGGGGCCCGTGCCTGCGCTGCCCATTTTAGATGAGACAATCCGCAACCTATACTTTCATGTAGCGATGTGGATGGCCATGATGATCACCTTTATCGTTTCGGTGATCTATTCGATCAAATACCTGCGGTCGAACAATGCCTTGTATGATATTTATGCGCTTGAATATGCGCGGACGGGCATCGTTTTCGGCGTGCTGGGCCTGGTGACAGGCTCTGTCTGGGCAAGATGGACGTGGGGAGCTTTTTGGAGCAATGACCCCAAACAGCTGGGAGCTGTGATCGCCTTGCTGATCTACCTGGCCTATTTCGTATTGCGTAATTCGATGACGGATATGGACAAACGGGCTCGGATAGGGGCCGTATACAATATTTTTGCGTTTGCGATGTTATTCCCTACCATCTGGATAATTCCGCGGATGGTGGAGAGTCTGCATCCCGGGGGAATGGGTAATCCGGCCTTCGATACGAACGATATCGACTCCCGGATGCGCGCGGTTTTCTGGCCGGGGGCAGTACCGGGCTGGACTTTGTTAGGGGTCTGGATCACGACGCTGCGCATACGGCTTAGTATTTTGGAAGAAAAAAGAACACACAGTAATGTATAAAAAAGTTTACGCCTTCGGGCTCCTGGTTATCGGTTGGATGTGGTCGCTGAAGGCGATGGCGCAGGACGGCGCGGGTGACAGGAAAGTAGAAATGGCCGACAGTTTCAGGGCAAATGGAAAGATCTATGTCGTCATCGCCGTCGCCCTGATCATTCTGCTGGGATTGCTGTTTTATGTCAGCCGCCTGGACCGGAAAATATCGAAGTATGAAAAAGAAGTTAAATAAGAGACACACACAAACTTGCCAAAATGGAATACAAATTTTTCGAAGCCGTAGAAAAAAGCTTTGATAAGGCCGCTGGCTTTACCAGCTGGGATCCGGGCATCCTGGAGCAGATAAAACAGTGCAACGCGGTCTATCGCATGTTCTTCCCCGTTAAGATAGGCGACAAGATAGAGGTAATCAAGGCCTATCGCGTGCAGCATTCGCATCACAAGACCCCCTGCAAGGGCGGTATCCGTTTCGCCCCGTCGGTCAACCTCGACGAGGTGATGGCGCTGGCCGCGCTGATGACCTTCAAATGCGCGATCGTCAACGTGCCCTTCGGCGGCGCCAAGGGCGGTATCAGCATCGATCCGAAGAAGTATACACCTTATGAGCTGGAAAAGATCACCCGCCGGTATACTTCCGAGCTGATCAAAAAGAATTTTATCGGTCCGGGTACGGACGTGCCCGCTCCCGACTATGGCACGGGTGAGCGCGAGATGGCATGGATACTCGACACCTATATGAGCATGCGGCCCGGCGAGATCGATGCGCTCGGCTGCGTCACCGGCAAACCAGTGAGCCAGGGCGGAGTCCGCGGACGCCGTGAAGCTACGGGTCTCGGGGTATTCTATGGTATCCGTGAAGTATGTCATATGGACGAAATGATGACGAAGCTGAAGATGCGTCCCGGCGTGGAAGGCAAGACGGTCGTGGTTCAGGGTCTCGGCAACGTAGGCTATCATGCGGCCAAGTTCTTCCGCGAAGGCGGTGCGAAGGTGATTGCCCTGGCGGAGTTCGAAGGCGCCATCATGAATGCGGCCGGTTTGAATGAAGAGGAGGTCTTCCAGCACCGTAAAAAGAC
>DASYSV010000615.1:0-8237 GCA_036010185.1 Puia sp. | reverse complement strand
CGAATCAAGCCATATATCGGCATCATCGGAGGGCTGGCGTATGCCTATTCCACCTATAGTGCAGTCATCGTTGCGGTGGGACATGATACCAAGATGCAGTCCATCGCACTCATCCCGGGAGTCATCGGCGCGCTGATCCTGATCTGCGAAAAGAAATACTGGTTGGGGATCGTCCTGCTCACGCTATTCACGGGGCTGATGGTTTCCTTCAACCACATACAGATCATCTATTATACAATGATCATCGCCGTGGGCCTCCTGCTGGGATATGGGATACCCTGGCTACGGCACCGTGAAGGCCGCCGTCTTGTGCGGACCGTTGCCCTGACGCTGGGCGCCGTGGTTATCGGTATCCTGAGCAATGCGGTGACGCTTTTCACCACCTATGATTCCTCGCGCGAGAGCATCAGGGGCGGCAGCGAGCTGGCCGATGCGCAGGGCAACTATACCAAGGATGGTCTGTCGGAATCCGCCGCTTTCGATTTCAGCATGTACAAGCTGGAGCCGTTGGTGATGCTGGTGCCGGACATCTATGGTGGCAGTACTGATCTGCAGCTGCCGGCGGACAGGTCGAAAGCCGTGCGTGTTTTGGATAAAATGCCCACCGGGGTAGCCGAGCTGGTGGGTGAGAGCGGTCCGCGCTATTACTGGGGTGGAGTCGGAGAGCTCTTTTCCGGTCCGCCCTATGTCGGGGCTATCATCATTCTGCTCGCGCTGTGCGGATTTTTCGTGCTGGGCAACAGGCACAAATGGTGGATACTGGCCGTCTGCGCGCTCACCATCGTGATGAGCTGGGGCTCTTATTTCGACTCCTTCAACCATCTGTTGCTGAAGTATCTGCCCATGTACAATAAGTTCAGGGCTCCCAGCATGATCCTGGTTGTCCCCACCTTCCTGTTCTGTATGATGGCGGTGCTTACGCTGCAAAAGATCGTCTCGGAGAAGGACAGGGTCGCGCTATGGCGCCGGTATCGCTGGGGGCTGCTCGCGATGGCGGGGATCTTCGTGGCATTGGGGGTACTCTATTTCCGGTTCAACTATTCCAGTCCATGGGACGCCGATCTGCTTGCGAGGGCCAACGGCATGGGCCGGACGGCGGTGGGTTATATAACCGTCTTCCTGCGAGGCTTGCATGAGGACAGACAGGAGCTGTTCGGTCGCAGCCTGATGCGGAGCCTCATCCTTGTTACCGCGGCAGCGTTGATCATCGCGATTTATCTGCGGCGACGGTTTCGGCCGGCTTATATGCTGGCCATCGTCGGGGTGCTGGCCTTCGCGGATGTGCTCTCGGTGGACCTCAACTATCTCAACACCGACAACTACAAAGAAACCGCCGAATACCAGAAGAACTTCGCCGCCTCCAACGCCGATAAGGAGATCATGGCTGATAAGGGCTATTACCGGGTCTTCGATCTTCGCGACAGTATGTCGAATGCGTTGACCTATGGGGCCATGACGGCTTATTTTCACAATTCCATCGGGGGATATCATGCGGCCAGGCTGAAGATCTATGAAGACCTGATCAATCGCCAGCTGTTCAATTTCCCTAACTGCGCTCCCGTGATCAATATGCTCAATACGCGGTATATCATCAAGCCCCTGACGGGTGGTCGTGATTCGGTGGTCCGTAACCGGGGGTCGCTGGGTCCGGTGTGGTTCGTTAAGGGGGTCCGCTATGAAAGATCGGCCCAGGATGTCATGAATGCGCTGAGCAAATTCCATCCAGCGGATACGGCGATCCTGTTCGCAAAGGACAGCAGCAAGGTGAAGATCGATGGGCCGGGCGGAATTGGTGGTATTGGTGGCATTGGCGGAATTGGTAGTATTGGCGGCATTGGCGGTGGCGATCATGGGACCGATTCGACCGGCTATATCCGCCTGGTGAAGAACGATAATGATGTGATCTCGTATGTATCGCAATCACGGCACAGACAGTTTGCGGTGTTCAGCGAGGTATATTATGACAGGGGTTGGGAAGCCTGGGTGGACGGGAGAGAGGTGCCAATCCTGCGGACGAACTATGTATTGCGGGGTCTTTCGCTGCCGCCCGGGAGGCATGTGATCCGGTTTTTCTTCCGGCCGTTGTCTTATTACCTGGGGCGGCAGATACAATGGATGGCTTCGATAGTTTTTCTGCTGATGGTAGCGGGCATGGTGATCGCCACCTGGCAGGAATCTCCTTTTTATAAGGCGCGGCTGAGACGGACGGAGGGAATGGCTGTTGGTGAAGAAGATGGCGGAGCGGTATCCGGGGTTCAGGATGTACCTTCGCTCGAAAAATGCGAGCCGTTATCCAACGCGTAAGCCGTGCTTCCGTTACTATCGATGGGAAGATAAAATCCTCAATTAGTCAGGGGTTACTGGTACTGGTCGGCATCGAGGATGCCGATACGGCAGCCGATGTCGAATGGCTGAGCGGTAAGATCGTGGGTCTGCGCATCTTCAATGATGCAGAGGGCGTCATGAATGTTTCCGTGAAGGATATTAGCGGGGATATTCTGCTGGTAAGTCAGTTTACCCTGCATGCTTCCACGAAGAAGGGCAATAGGCCTTCGTATATACGGGCCAGTAAGCCTGAAATAGCGATACCGTTGTATCAGCTGGTCATCGACGGACTTGGGGCGGTGCTGGGGAAGAAGGTATTGACAGGGGAGTTCGGCGCGGATATGAAGGTGGAATTGTTGAATGACGGGCCGGTGACGATCGTGATGGATACAAAGAATAAGGAGTGAAGGGGGTGCGGGTCGTGAGGTGTGCGGGCGTTAGGTGCAAAGATGGTGCGGCGTCAGGTGCGGACCTCGAATTTGTAGCCCATGCCGTACAGCGAGCGGATATAATCGCCACAACCAGCCTGGTGCAGCTTGCGTTTGAGGTTCTTCATATGTGAGTAAATGAAATCCAGATTATCATAGCTCATCGCCTGTTCGCCGGAGAGATGTTCGGCGATGGCGTTCTTGGAGATGACGCGGTTCTTATTGGAGGCGAGATAGAGCAGCAGATCGTATTCCTTGCGGGTGAGGTCGACCGGCTCCTGCCCGACCACTACGGTCTTCCCGACAAGATCGATCGTCAACTCATTCAATACCAGTGTTTTATTTCCTTCGAATCGGCGGCGGCGGATGATGGCGGCAATGCGGGCATTCAGTTCGGGCAAATGAAACGGTTTACTGAGATAATCGTCTGCACCCAGATTGAGCCCGTCGATCTTGTCGTCGATGGAATTCTTGGCGGAGAGGATGATGACACCGTCGGTCTTGTTATTGGCTTTCAATTCTTTCAGGACGGTGAGTCCATTGCCGTCGCTGAGCGAGATATCCAGCAGGATACAATCGTAATCGAACAGGTCGATCTTTTCCATCGCCGACCGGCAATCGTTTGCAATCTCACACAGATAGTTTTCTCCTTTCAGGTAGGTAGCCATGCTTTGGGCCAGATCGATCTCGTCTTCGACGATGAGGATTTTCATGGTGCAACTATTTGGAGGCCTTTAACAACAAACGGACTCGTACCCGAATATTGGCAGTTAGGTGCAATGACCTGATGGGTATCGGGTCTTTGCAGCGGTAAAATAAAGATGGTATTCTGTAGAGATACTGTATCTCAAAGCGGGTAACTTTGGAGATTTCAAGCCACAATTTATGCAAATCTATCAGGTAGACGCTTTTGCCGACCGGATTTTTCAAGGCAATCCTGCAGCAGTGGTGCCGCTCACCGAATGGCTGCCAGATGAGATGCTTCAGCGTATTGCGATGGAGAATAATTTATCCGAGACTGCTTTTTTTGTTCGTGAGAAGGAGAGGGTCGGGGCGAAAGCTTCGGATGGCGAAGCAGCCGGGTCGAAAGTTTCGGATGGGGGAGCGTATTCGATCCGATGGTTTACGCCGACGGTGGAAGTCGACCTATGCGGTCATGCGACGCTGGCATCGGGGCATGTCCTGTTCGAGCATCTGGGTCATCCGGGTGATTCGATCCTTTTTCATACGCGTCATGCCGGGGATCTGCAGGTGCTGCGGGGAGATGCTCCCGGTCGTTACACTTTGAATTTTCCGGAAACCCCGCCAGAGCCTGCGGACGCGGACTCGCTCGGTATCGTTTTCGAGGGGCTTGGTATTCCTGCTGCGGAATCGGTGTTCAAGGGTCCTTATGATTATCTCGTGGTGCTGGAAAGTCAGCGTGAGGTGGAGGCGCTGCGTCCTGACTTCAGGAAGCTGGCAGCTGCGCCCGGTCGTGGCGTGATCGTGACGGCGCCGGGAGACAGGAGTGTGGATTTCGTCTCGCGTGGATTTTTTCCGCAGTCGGGCATCGATGAGGACCCGGTCACGGGGTCTGCGCATAGTATGCTGGTACCTTATTGGGCGAGCAGGTTGGGGAAGAGGAGGCTTTCAGCTGTTCAATTGTCGGCACGGCGGGGAGCGTTGGATTGTCGGCTCGATCGCGGACGAGTGTATATGACAGGATCGGCGCATACATTTTTGAAGGGGGAATTGATGATCGCGGAAGGAAATGGCATACCGGCGCCGGGTGATCGCAGAGAGATGCTGACATTGCATGGCGCTCAGCGGTTGGTCGACGAATGGATCAGGAGCACGGGCGTCCGGTATTTCAGCGAGCTGACCAATATGGCGATACTCACCGAAGAGGTGGGCGAGGTGGCGCGGCTGATGAGCAGGCTTTATGGGGATCAGTCTTTCAAGCCATCCGATAAGGGCAGGGAATTGGGGGATGAGCTGGCGGATGTGTTGTGGGTGCTTATGTGCATTGCGAATCAGACGGGTGTCGATCTGACCTCGGCATTGGGAGAGAATTTTGCGAAAAAGAATATGCGGGATGCCGCGAGGCACAGGGAAAATGAGAAGTTGCAGTAGATTGGTTTATATTTGCCGCCATGGCTGCTGAAAGCGGCATTCAGGAAAGAATTTAGCGTTCATATTATGGCAAACGACAGCAACAGGTTTCAGGCGATCATTTCGCATTGTAAAGAATATGGCTTTATTTTCCCTTCCAGCGAGATATACGACGGGCTCAGCGCCGTATACGACTATGGTCAATGGGGTAGCGAGCTGAAGAAGAATATCAAGGATCATTGGTGGAAGAGCATGACGCAGTTGCAGGAGAATATCGTGGGTATCGATGCCGCCATATTTATGCATCCGACGGTGTGGAAGGCCAGCGGGCATGTCGATAATTTCAGTGACCCGATGATCGATAATAAGGACAGCAAGAAGCGATACAGGGTCGACCATTTGATCGAGTCGCGGATCGAGGAGCTGGAGACGCAGGGGAAAAAGAGCGATGCCGATGTCCTGCAGACAGAGATGGATCGTCTGTTGGCGGCAAGTGATTTCGCGGGACTGAAGCAGCTGATCGAAGACCTGAAGATAAAATGCGCTGTCAGTGGCACGTCTAACTGGACGGATGTCCGTCAGTTCAATCTCATGTTCTCCACGCAACTGGGCAGCGTCTCGGAAGAGGCCAGCGAAATCTATCTGCGTCCGGAGACGGCCCAGGGTATTTTTGTGAATTTCCTGAATGTGCAAAAAACGGGCCGTATGAAAATCCCGTTTGGTATAGCGCAGACGGGAAAAGCTTTCCGGAATGAGATCGTCGCAAGGCAGTTCATTTTCCGGATGCGGGAATTCGAGCAGATGGAGATGCAGTACTTCATTCGTCCCGGCACACAGAAAGAATGGTATGAGCATTGGAAGACGGCCAGGATGAACTGGCATCGGGGGCTGGGTATTCCGGCCGAAAAATACCGGTTCCATGATCACGTGAAGCTGGCGCATTATGCGGATGCGGCCTGTGATATCGAATATGAGTTCCCGATTGGTTTCAAGGAGGTGGAGGGCATCCATTCGCGAACCGATTTCGATCTGAAGAACCACCAGGAATACAGCAGAAAGAAGATGCAGTATTTCGATCCGGAGATCAATCAAAATTATATTCCATATGTAATCGAAACTTCCATAGGTCTCGACCGTACGATCCTTATGGTGTTGAGTGAGGCCTATACGGAACAGGATCTGAGTACGCCGGAAAAAACCGATAGCCGGGTCGTGCTGAAGTTCCCGGCGTGGTTAGCCCCGGTGAAGCTGGCCGTTCTGCCGCTGGTGAAAAAGGATGGATTGCCGGAGATAGCCCGGCAGATCATGGAGACCTGTAAACCGCAATTCCGGTGTTTCTATGAGGAAAAGGACACCATCGGCAAACGGTATCGCCGGATGGATGCTATCGGCACTCCGTTCTGTGTGACGGTGGATCAGCAGTCCAAGGAAGATGGTACCGTTACCATCCGTTATCGGGATACCATGAAGCAGGAACGGATCCCCCTCAGCGAAGTTGCGGCTATCGTTAACCGGCATCTGGTATAAAAAAAAATTATCGATCTTTTTGTTGGGAATTTGTATTAATTTGTCGGTATATTTGACCGTAGTGAGATATTGATGATTTACTAGCCCCGCTCTACCACTATCCCTGAAAAGATCGACAAATCCTCATGAAGGACCTAACTTCTGTCCATCTGAATTAAAAAATCAATTAAGCAATGTCAATCACATTCGATTGGATTATCAACCCTATCGTTCTAATGCTTGCCGGTAGTTGTGGGATAATCATGGGTTTTGTCTTTGCGAGGGTGAAATTGGTGAAGGCAAGGGCAAGGATCAGAAAGCTTGAGACCGACCTTTTGAGTAGTAATCGGGAAACCCTGGAGGCTCAAAGAGCTTTTGTGGAGTTGGAGAGTCGTTTGAAGGATCAGGCGATACCTGTCATACCGATGAAGATAACGGGGAAAGAAAATTCCAAAGAAAAGGCGACGAAGTAATAATGTCCCGGTCGCTGGCGCGACACGGGGAATGTCCGGCCCGGCAAAGGGGACCGGTGGGATGCGCGCGGCTGGTTAGCCGTATAATTCCTGGTGAATCGATTTTCGGTCATAACCGAGGGCCTGGATACGCTGTTTGGCCTCATCGATCATATTCTTCCATCCGCATAGAAAAAAGCTTGCTGGCTGCAGGGACTCCTGCCGGCGGCACACCTCCTCATAGATAGCATGTACATAGCCCGTGCGGATCTGCGGCTGCATGGGATCGGGCGTCTCTCTCGAGAAAGTCGGGATATAATGAAAACAGGGTATCTTCTCTGCCAGGGCCGTCAATTCGGCCCTGTAAAGCGCGTCCTCGAATTTACGACAGCCGAAAATCAGGTAGATGTCGCGATGGGCGATGTTGCAGTTGAGGATATGATTGCTCATGGAGCGGAACGGCGCGATGCCGGTGCCGGTACAAATGAAAAAGAGATCCTTTTCGATGTTGTCGGGCAGGGTGAAGATGCCCTGCGGTCCGCGGAGGGTCAGCTCGCTGCCGACATCGCAATGATTGAACAGGTAGTTCGTGCCGGCGCCTCCCTCCAGCAGGACGATCACCAGCTCGATGACATTTGTGCCGTCGGGCCAGGACGCGATGGAATAGCTACGGATGCGTTTGTTCAGCTTCTCATGAATGGGCAGATCGAGCGTCACGAACTGTCCGGGTTCGAAGACGAAAGATTCCATCGCAGGGATCTGAATCCAGAATCTCCTGGTTTGCGATGCTTCCTGTTCGATGCGTATGATCTTTCCCGTGATCCAGGGTTGCAGCATAGTTAGTTAGCGATTGAAGATGATATGTTGCCGAGGTTGCAGCATGGTTTGTGCTTGTCGGTTATATTGGTGCGTTAATGTTTGATGATTACCCTCGAATAATAAGTGTTTGACCCGTGAACGATCTTCAATGTGTAAACTCCCGATGCCGCAGTGGTGCTGAACGTCTGGCCGAAAGCTCCCGTGAAGGCGCCATAATCCTGCCTGAGTACTTGCTGACCCAGCATATCATAGAGACCGATGCTGAGATCGCCGCCGTCGGTCATATAGAAGGACACATTGAATGCTCCCGTGTTCGGGTTCGGTCCGACCCTCAGCCCGATGCGCTGGTTGGCGTTGCCTGAGCTTGGCGTCCATACAATCGCGTTAGACGTGAGCACGCACCCCGTATTCTGGTCCACTATCTTCGTATAGTACGAGCCCGGCAGGAATGGCTGGATCTGTTGGGTGGTGGAATCCGTGAGCAGACTATCGTTCAGGTACCACTGGTTATTTGCCGCGACGCTGCTGACCAGCAGGCTGCCTTGCTGCGTAATGGTGGGTCCCGCTTCGGTGGTCGCCGTCACGGTCGTTCTTCCGGGGGCCGGACATCCGTAGA
>DASYSV010000603.1:0-3278 GCA_036010185.1 Puia sp. | reverse complement strand
CTGAACTATCAAAGCCCGATGTCCTATGAAAAAAAGTATTATTATTGTTTAACCCAAGAGAATTTCGTGTCCGCGTAATTCGAGCCACCTCAGGGATCCCTGGCGGCTATTTACCAGACCTTTGGCGGAACGGATCTCTATCATTCCTTCTCGGACGGTAACAAGCGGATAGCGGCCTTCCTTTTCGTTTGGTTCCTGGAGAAGAATGGCATCCTGTATCATGTAGATGGCACTCGAAAGCTCGCGGACAATGCATTGGTCGCCTTGACACTCATGATCGCTGAAAGTAAGCCCGACGAAAAGGAGATGATGACGAAGGTGGTAGTGAGCTTGATCAATGGGCGCAATTAACAATTCATGAATAATTAACCATCAATCCCCTACGCGGTATACGATCTTAATTTTCAATTTTTTATAGGCTATCCCGTAGGGGGATAGCCTATTTTTTGCTTGCTGCACTCCGCTCTCGGCTTCATTGTGTACCGGGGTAAAGAGCGGTGCCCTGTGACTAAGGAGATCGCTGACATTCCGATTTTGAATATGATGAATGAATTGACGGACGGGAAACTGGTAGCGATGCGAATGTCCTCGCAAAAGCGCGATTATCCCGAAGCAAACAGGTGGAGATAATACGTTACTGCCGTCTAACCTGCCATGGCATTAAACCGGTTAGAGCACCTTGGGCTATTCTCTAACAAATCTGTATCTTACATAACAAATTTTATAATGAAGGCCGTCGAATACCGCTTGCCTCAGGAGCTTGACAAATCCTTTATTGTCTTCGAAGAAAAAGGGGCTTTCTTCCCCTGCCCCTGGCATTATCACCCGGAGTATGAGCTGGTCCTGGTCATTAAGAGCACGGGTCGGCGGATGGTGGGTGATCACATCGGCTATTTTCAGGAAGGCGACCTGGTCTTTATGGGACCCCAATTGCCGCATGTGTGGGTAAATGATGAACAATACATCCAAAGCCAATCGAAATCGGCAGCCAGCGCGATCGTTATCCAGTTTGTAGAGAAATTCCTCGGCGAATACTTTTTTAATATCCCGGAAATAGAAGCATTCAAAAAAAAGCTAAAGCTTTTGAAACGGGGCATCGCGATCAATGGGAAGGCAAGGGAAAAAATAAGCGGGCTGATGCGGGGAATGTTGCTTCAGAATGGACTACAACGACTCGCGGCCCTTATTACCATCTTTGACATCCTTTCCGGCTGCACCGAGTTTGAATTATTAGCGAGCCCAAACTATGAAAAGGTCGTCCGGGCCGGGAACTCTCCCGACCGCTTCAGCACCATCACTGAATATATCATGAACAATTTTACGAAGGACATTACCCTTCCGGAGATAGCGGGGGTGGTAAATATGGGCGTGACCGCTTTTTGCCACTTCTTCAAACAACATCACAAAGTCACTTTTGTGGAGTACCTCAATGCGGTGAAGGTAGGGTATGCCTGTAAACTGCTCGGAGACAAGGACGAGAGTATCGTCGGCATCGCCTACCATAGCGGCTACAATACCCTGGCCAATTTTAACCGGCAATTCAGGAAGCTTAAGAATATGACCCCCAGCGAATATCGTAAGACGCTGAATATTTGACCCGCGAATACCGGGGCGGCGAATATTCGCGCGACACCTCATCGCTTTATCTCCGCCAGCAACCTGAGCGCGGTCGTCACCAGCATCTCCCCATCACCGGATTTGACTATCGCATTTGTCACCTCATAACTTCCTTCCCTGAACGCCTTCTGCGTCGGGATATAGCTGGTCTTGTCATTGCACACCGTCATGACAATGGTGTTTTTAAAGGGAGACCTCTTTTTAATGGCAAGACCCAACTCCACAAATAATTCGCCGGGCAATCCTACAAGGGCCGTTTCGTCGTCGATCCGAAAGACCTGCACTTCCACCTGTACTGCCTTTTTACGATCCGCCAAGGCAAGATACTTGCTCATTTCCACACGCTTTAAAAAATCGCCCGATTCGCCGCCGGCATTCGCCAGGTATCGTCCTGTCTTTTTGACCTCGTACAGGCTATTGATAAGCACCCTTGCGGAATCGATCTGTTCTTTTGTCGGCACCTGTAAAGGCAGCAGGATCTTCGTGGACAGCATGGCTAAAGCAGGCCGGCTGATGACGGGGAGCCCGGGTACGGTGTTTATCACGGTCTTCCCAAGGGTCTGCCCGATCCGTTCTGTGTTGGCGGCGCTATAGATGGGCTGGTCTTTTTTTACATCGACGTCATTGATGTCACCCGATGGGCCAAGAGAAAAGGCGGAAATAAATCCCTTTCCCCATCTTCCTTTTAGCGTCCGCTCCAAAAAATACGGATAGTCAGCACTCATCTCCGTCCCGCCGATACAGTCGGCATGCATGGCAAAAACCGTTAACCCACCCTCGTATTTTTGAGACCGCCCATCCCGCAGCAGCAATATCCCTACCGCCGGATCTATGGGCCCGGCAGGCCCGGCAATATCGGGATTCAAAGGCCCCGGGTTAAACAATACAGGCCCATGTTTCATATAATAGCGTCTGTTGAAGGAAAGCCCGTTTTGTTCACCGATGCCCGCTACGAGTTGCACAGGATGGATCGCTCCATTGGCTTTTACGATCGCCGCCACGATCTTACGAACAAGGAACCGGCTATAATCGAGCCTCTCATGCGGGTCCTGCCCCTTACCCGCGGCCAGAGCCCGCCTATGAAAATAGGTATGCTGAAACCCATAGAATAGCGGACCGGTATGACTATGCGCCGCCGTGATCATGATGTTCTTCACCGGGATGCCGGTCTTTGCACTGGCCTGCAGCCGGGCATTGGCCGAAACGTGCGTGGTCAGACCGATCAAATCGCAAAAGACAAACGCAAATTTCTCCTTCCCCTGTTGCAGTACCATAGCCTTTGCCCACAACGAGTCATGTACTCCCGTGGAAAAGATCTCATAAAAATGGCCTGCCAGCCGACAGCCAACCGGGGGAGTGATATTCGCCTGGGTCATGTTACCTTTCAGGATGCCGCCCGGACCCTGCGCAAAGGCAAAGGCAACGGACCCCAAAAAGGACAAGACCAATAGAAGTAACTTTTTCATTTTTGCTATTTAAAATCCAGGATCACCGGCTTTTTCTTCAAACCCTGCGTCTTTATGATCAAATAGACCAATCCGATAAAAAACCAGATGCCCCCGACAACCTTTGCGGCGGTGGGCAGACTGATCCAAAGTACAAAGCACACCAGGAATCCAAGTACCGGGAAAAAGAAGTCGGGCACAAACCTTCGCTTCTGC
>DASYSV010000570.1:0-2937 GCA_036010185.1 Puia sp. | reverse complement strand
CGATCGTCGTCCTGCACTTCTTTTTTCAACAGCTGGACCACCTGGTGGATATTGTCGAGCGGCGTCCTGAGCTCGTGCGAGATCTCTGCGACGAACAGGCGGATGAAATGATTGGCCCGTTTGAGCGCGGCGTTGGAGTCGTTGCTTTGCACGTAGGGCTTGCTGACGATGATGATGACGCTAATGGCGGAAATATCGATCAGCAGGTGGAGGATACAGCTTTGTCTGTAGGTGAGCAGGATGACTGGGGAGGTGGAAGAGACGAAATGTACGACCTCGAGGATCGCCAGCTCGATGATGGCTGCGCCAAGAGCCAGTTTACGGAGGTGCTTTTCCCTGAATATCAGGTAGAGGATGGAGATAAGAAGTATAATGGCCAGCTCGAGCCGGATCAATCTTCCGAGCAGGATGCTGAAATAGACGATGGCCACGCATTGAAGAAGATACAGCAGGATAGCGGCGGCCGTATGATGTTTTTTATGATTCAGCAGCAGTACGGCGCTGTTGGCGATGAATTCTATGGTGAGAGGAAGGACGACCGACAGTTTCCAATTCGCGAATGAGCAGAAGGTAGGGGTAATGACCAGCAGCGCCAGTCCGAAAGCCAGACTGATCTTATTGACTAAGACGATCCTGTTCCTGGTCTCTATATCATTGATCCCTGACGTCCCAATGGTAAAAAGATTTGAGATCCTCATAGCGGTGTCAAATAATTCATTAATAGGTAAAGTTTAGATGAGAAGGAAGTTAAATGATTACCGTAAGAAATGCAATAATCTAAAGCTAAATCGATTTTTCTATGGATGAATCCGCTATTCGTATGGATAAAAGGGTAGGTCGAGGTGGACGCAAGTACCCTCGCCGGGGCGGCTTTTTAGCACCATTTTGCCGCCGAGCACCTCCTCCGCCAGCCATCGGCTGATGATCAGGCCCAGGCCGGCGCTATTGTGGAGCACGGCCCGTTGGGCGGGTTCGGTGGTGAAGGCGGCCCCGAGCTGTTGATCCGTCATTCCCTGGCCGGTATCGGTAATGGTTATGCCCCAGCGGTCGGGGGCTGCAGGGGTGGAGGCGATGGTGATAGCGTCGGGGGCTGCAGGGGCGGAGACGAGGGTGATGGTGCTGCCCGGGGGCGAAAAATGAACGGCATTGACAAAGAGATTGGCGACTATAAGCTGGATCTTCCCTTCGTCACAGAAGAATTCCTGCGGCAGCCGGGGAGAGATCTCGAGACGGATGCGTGCGTCCTTCTCGATCCAAAGGGTATCATATTCGTCTATCACCTGGTTGAGCAGCCGCCGGATATCGACCGACCCCCTCACCGTCTTGCTCAACCCCGCCTGCATGCGGGTAAACTCCAGGAAATTGCCTAGTTTGTATTTATAGGTCCTGCAGTTCTCGATGAGGATATCGAGCAGACCTTTTATATCCTTTTTTTCTTCCAGCCCTTTTTTCATGCTTTGACATAATCCCGCCACTCCCAGGAAGTCTCCCTGGATGTCGTGGATCACGTGCTGGATGAATTGAGGATTCGGCATGGAGCAGACGCTACGGGCTAAATTTACGGTTTTATTCGGTGGTCCTCTGACCAGCCTCCTTCCTGCCCGCCCTATAGGCCGACGGTATACAGTCAAAAGCCGATTTGAAGTAATGCGTAAAGTATTTGGGATTATTGAACCCGACCGTATAGGCGATCTCCGCCACGGTGAGCTGGCTTTTCTCCAGCAGATCGGCCGCACGTTGCAGGCGGATATGCCGGATGAATTCTAAAGGCGTCTTGCCCGTCAGCAGAAGGAGCCGTTTGTAAAAAGTGCTTCGGCTGGAATGGAACCGCTGGCAAAGCGCCTCGACCGAAAGCCCGGGATCGCCGATATTCTTCTCGATGTATTCGAGCACCTCGCGCAGGAACAGGTCGTCGGGCGAGGTCATTTCCACGGGCGCGGGTCTCGTCTCCACGCGGCGCTGCCACGTCTTGCGGACGGTCTCATTGTATTCGACGACATTCCTGATCTTAGACAGCAGCACTTCGAAATTGAAGGGTTTGCTGATATAATCGGTGGCGCCGGTCTGCAGGCCTTCCAGCTCTATCGTCTCACCGCTCATCGCGGTGAGAAGGATCACGGGGATCTGACGGGTTCGTTCATCGGTACGGATCTTTCGGCACAATTGGATGCCGTCCATATGCGGCATCGAAATATCGCTCACGACCAGCTGGGGTTGTTCGCCGAGGACCTTTTTCCATCCTTCCTTGCCGTCGGAGGCTTCGATTATTTTATATAGACCGCGGAGATTGTCTTTCAAATAGAAACGGAAATCCTCGTTGTCTTCCACGATGAGGATGGTGGGGGCGTTTTTGGGTGCGCTGATGGCGCGCCCCGGGCGGGTGGCAGGCGGCGGATCAGGCAAATCGAATTGGGGGATGGTAGTCCCCGATAGCTCTATCTCCCGGAAAGGCAGTTCGACCGTGAAGCAGCTGCCTTTATTGACCTCGCTTGTCACCGACAGCCGGCCGCCATGCATCTTCACGAATTCCTGGGTGATCGAAAGTCCGATACCGCTGCCCTGGTTGAGGATGGTGTCGGGTACTTCATTCTGGAAGAAGCGCTCGAATATCTTTTCCTGTTTGTCGGGCTCGATACCGATACCGGTGTCCCGTATCGCGATAGTCAGGAGTGACTCGTGCGCTTCGCCGGCGTCGGGGGAGGGGGGCATTGTCCGTACGGCGCGGACATCGACTGTGACAGACCCGTTCTCGGGCGTGAATTTAAATGCGTTGCTCAGGAGATTGAAAAGGATGCGCTCGAGCTTGTCATGATCGAAAAGGGTGATCAGCGGGCCGCCTTCCTCTTTCAGGGAGAAACGGATATTTTTCCTTTCGGCCAGGTCGACGAAGGAAAGCGATATATCCTTTACGAACCGCACCACGTCTCCTTCGCGGAG
>DASYSV010000579.1:0-4032 GCA_036010185.1 Puia sp. | reverse complement strand
ACGAGGGCGGTATAATAGCTATGGATCCTCTCCCAATCCGTGAAAGCGAAATCCGGGGCGAGACAATGCTCTGCCGCGATGGCGGCTTCGAGATGATAGGCCGTGGCGGAGTCTCCCGTTGCAGATTGTGTGAGGAATTGCATGCCGCGTGCGATCAGCGCCGGGTCCCAGGTGTTGCGATCCTGGTCCTGCAGGATCACCAGGGAGTTATTGGGGTCAATACGCGCTTCGAAACGTGCGGCATGAAGACATAGCAATGCCATCAGTGCATGGAGCGGTGGGTAGCCACCGGTAGCCGGATGCTCGGTCAGCAGCATCCCGAGACGCATCGCTTCGAGACAGAGGTCTTTTCGCAGAACGGGATTGTCACCGGTGGCGCTGTAACCTTCATTGAACAGGAGATAGATGACCAGCAGCACGACATCGAGCCGCTCGCGAAGATCTTTACCGGTCGGGACGGTGAAGTCTATGCTTTCACTCCGGATCTTTTCTTTGGCGCGGTAGATCCGTTTTTGAACATTGGCTTCGGTGGTGAGGAGGGCCGCGCTGATCTCCGTCGTGCCGAATCCGCAGAGGGTTTTGAGCGTCAATGCGACCCGTGCCTCCGCAGGCAGCGCCGGAATGACAACAGGTGAAGATCATGCGCAGCTGGCTATCCCTTATCTCGTCTTCGAGAAAGACCTGGTCCATAGTATAGGAGGCGGTCCATTCCGATTTGAGTAGCGTGTCCATGTCCCCGGCAAAGCTCCGGTAGAATCTTTCGCGTTTGATGGTGTTAATAGCCTTGCGTTTGGCGACTGTCATCAGCCAGCCTTCGGGGTTGTCGGGGATACCGTTGGTTCCCCAGGTGCGCAGAGCCTCGTGCAGCGTGTCCTGCAGCACGTCTTCGGCCAGCTCGAGATTGTGAAGGCCGAAAAGACGCGTCAAAATAGCGACCATCCGTCCCGACTGATGCCGGAAAAGATGGTCGACCAATTGCTGTAGATTGCCGGATATTTCGGACATGCGATAAGGTTTATTCCATGGGCATCAGCTTGCGCACTTCCAGCCGGAAGTCCTTGAGCAGCGGGCATTCGTCGGTGAGCCGGGTTGCTTCGTCGATGTCTTTTGCCTTGATGATCATGTAGCCGGAGATCATTTCCTTGGATTCCACGAAAGGGCCGTCGGTGACGAACTGCCCTTTGGAGGTGAGCAGACGGGCGTCGTTATCTTCCAGCGGGGCGCCGCCGACAAAACGGCCGTCGAGCACTTTGGCCACCCATTCGTTGAATGCGACCCTTCTTCCCTGCACCTGGTCGGGGCTCCCGGCCGATGCGTGCGAACCTCTAACAATGATCAGAAACTGATTCATAAAAATGTTTTTTGATGATGAATGATCCCTTGTCAATCGGGCTGGAAAGAATAGGACAACCGGGCTGGAATATTTTTTGTCCGCACCCTCTCCGGATCGAAGTTAGGGAATGGCTATCTTCGCCGCATGAAAAGACCGGAGGTCTTTTGGCCGAAGGCCAGACTTTAGCCCATGTCGTCATGGTCAATGGATAGCAGGGGCCCGCCGGATGGAAGGTATAATCGCAAATTAGAGACATGAAAAATTCGCAATGGATCGGTATTGCGGGAGCGCTGCTGATGATCGGGGCCTGTTTTCTGCCATGGGCATATTATCCCGATCTGCAGAAGGAATTCACGGGATTTTTTTCGGAGCAGAATATCTATGGGCGTCCGGGGAAGGTCTTTGCATTTTTCGCTGTCATCGATATCGCCCTGTTCCTGATTCCGCGTGTCTGGGCCAAAAGGGCCAATATCCTGGTGGCCGCGATGGCCTTCGCGTTCGGCGTCAAGTCGTATATCTTATATACTGCCTGTTATCGCGGTATCTGTCCGGAACGCCGGGCGGGTATCTTCCTGGTGGTGTCGGGAGCCGTGATCGTCCTGATCGCCAGCCTTCTGCCCGACCTGCCGGTGAAGGAGAAGGAGGGAAGGGTGAAGGAGCCGTGATCCGGCTCAGCAGCGCAAAGACAGGTCAGGGACTAAGCCTGGATGAGTCTTGCCACGGCGAATGCGCAGCCGGCGGCCAGTGCCCCGATGACCATGACCCGGATGGCGCCGCTGATAGGGTTGACGCCGGTGAGCCTGCTCTTGAAGAACCCGAAGATGAACAGACAGCATAAGGTAATGACCGCCGAGATCTTCAGACCCGTGATCCCGTCGGTGACGAAGAAGTAGGGGCTTAGCGGGATCAGGCCGCCGACGACATACGAGAGACCGATGTTAAAAGCGCTTTTGCGTGCACGTTGGGGATCCGGTTTGTCCAGCCCGAGTTCATACTTCATCATGAAATCGACCCATTTGTCTGTGTCTTTGGTCATTTCATCCACCGCCTTGTCCTGTATGTCCTTGCTGAGGCCGAGACCGGAAAAGAATTCCCGTACTTCGTCGCGTTCGCGGTCGGGCACCCTGTCCACCTCATCGTATTCCCGCCGCAGCTCGGAATTGTAATGGTCCATTTCCGTCTTACCCGCCAGATAGCCCCCCAGTCCCATGGCGATAGAGCCGGCCGCGATCTCCGCCAGACCGGCGATCCAGATGAGATTGAGATGTGCAGGACCTACTGCGCCGCTAAGGCCTGCCGCCAGAGCGAAGGGGACCGTAAGGCCGTCCGACATGCCGATGACGATATCCGTTAGGATCTCCGAGCCTCGCATATGCTGCTCTTCATGGAGTGGGGACGCAGTTACCTGGTGCATGCCGCTAAGCTATGGAAATTTATCGGGATAGGCGGTCGAGGCTATATTGAATAATATCCACGCATTCCAGGATCTGCTCCCGCGTGATGATCAGCGGAGGAGCGAGCCGGATCTTATCGCCGTGTGTCGGTTTCGCCAGCAGACCGTTGTCCTTTAATGCCAGGCAAAGTTCCCATGCCGCATCGGGGTGTGGATGACGGATAACGATGGCATTCAGCAGACCCTTGCCGCGAACGGTATCTATATATGGCGAACGAAGGGAGCTCAACCTGTCGCGGAAGAGTTCTCCCAATGTGGCGGCGTTCTCGTCGAGACGTTCTTCTTTCAATACATCCAGCGCGGTCATCGCGACGCGACATGCCAGCGGGTTGCCTCCGAATGTAGAACCATGTTCTCCCGGCCGGATCGTGAGCATGATCTCGTCGTCGGCCAGCACCGCGGATACCGGTAGTACTCCTCCTCCCAGCGCTTTTCCGAGGATAAGGATGTCGGGTCGCACGGCTTCATGATCGCAGGCGAGCATTCGCCCCGTACGGCCTAACCCCGTTTGGATCTCATCGGCGATGAAGAGGACCCGTGCATCGTTACAATATTTTCGGGCAGCCCGGAGATAGCCGTCGTCGGGAACGATCACCCCGGCCTCCCCCTGTATGGGCTCCACCAGGAAGCCTGCTACATTGGGGTCTTCCAGCGCACGGGCCAGCGAGGTCGTATCGTTGTAAGGGATGCATTCGAAACCGGGGGCATAGGGACCGAATTGCCGGTTGGAGTCGGCATCGGTGCTGAATGAAATGACCGTTGTCGTGCGTCCGTGAAAATTCCCGGCGCAGACGATGATCTTCGCCTGGTCTTCCGGGATACCCTTTATCTGATAGCCCCAGCGACGGCAAAGCTTGATGGCCGTTTCGACCGCTTCCACACCGGTGTTGACGGGTAGGACCTTGGCATAGCCGAAATACTCCGTGATATACCGGGCATACTCCCCGAGCAGATCGCTGTGAAAGGCCCGCGACGTGAGTGTGAGCTGATGAGCCTGTTCGGTCAGAGCCGCGATGATCCGGGGATGACAATGTCCCTGATTGATCGCCGAGTATCCGCTGAGGAAATCGAAATATTGACGGCCGTTGACGTCCCAGACATGTACGCCGGAACCCCTGGTGAGGACGACAGGTAGCGGATGGTAATTGTGGGCGCTATATTTTTCTTCCAGTCCCAGATAATGTAACACCTCCTCCGAGGCCGACGTGTTCATTGGCATAAAAAAGTGAGATAAAGTTGATAAAAT
>DASYSV010000550.1:0-6761 GCA_036010185.1 Puia sp. | reverse complement strand
CGATCGGTCTGCCTTCCTCATCCCTTAGTATCCAACGGGTTACTTCTCCATTGCGGAACGCCTTGTTGTATGCCGGATCGAACACCTCGCTGATCTCCTTATCGATTGGCCGTATATAGGATGGATTGGCGCGGTTGAGTTGAACATTTATAAGGATGAATTCCTTCGCCAGCGCCGGGGTGTTGACTTCTATCAATTGCATAAGCCGATGTTGGTAAACGACAAAAATAACCATTTTTAACTTTCCCTGTCACCCCTTACCTTTGCAGCCGAATTTAAAACCTGCCTGCCCGCCGGATTTCAATGGCGGCCGGCAACACCTAAAAACAGACAAAACTTATATGGCAAGTAACGGTAAGATCAAGCAAATCATCGGAGCGGTGATCGATGTGCAGTTTGATGGCAAGCTCCCTGAGATCTATAACGCGCTCGAACTGAAAAAGACCAATGGCGAAACCCTCGTTTTGGAAGTTCAGCAGCACCTCGGCGAGGATAGCGTCCGTTGCATCGCCATGGATGGTACGGAAGGTCTGGTCCGCGGTCTTCCCGTCAACGATACCGGCAACGCCATCGCCATGCCCATCGGCGAAAAGATCAAAGGCAGGCTTTTCAATGTCACCGGCGACGCCATCGATGGTCTTCCTGCTGTGGATAAGACCGGCGGCCGACCCATACACAATAAACCCCCGGCCTTCGAAAACCTGAGCACCAGTACCGAAATCCTTTTCACCGGTATCAAGGTCATCGACCTCATCGAGCCCTATGCAAAAGGCGGTAAGATCGGTCTGTTCGGTGGTGCCGGCGTAGGCAAGACCGTACTTATCCAGGAATTGATCAACAATATCGCGAAAGCTTATTCCGGTTTATCCGTTTTTGCAGGCGTGGGCGAGCGTACACGCGAAGGCAACGACCTTATGCGCGAAATGATCGAGGCCGGCATCATGAAATACGGCGAAGACTTCAAACATAGCATGGAACATGGCGGATGGGATCTGGGTAAGGTCAATCTGGATGAACTGTCGGAATCAAAGGCCACCTTCGTATTCGGCCAGATGAACGAACCCCCCGGAGCCCGCGCCCGTGTCGCACTCAGCGGTCTGACCATCGCGGAATATTTCCGTGACGGCGACGGGAAAAGCCAGGGTCGTGATATCCTGTTCTTCGTCGACAATATCTTCCGTTTCACGCAGGCAGGATCGGAAGTTTCCGCATTGCTCGGCCGTATGCCCTCTGCCGTCGGATACCAGCCGACGCTCGCGACCGAAATGGGTCTCATGCAGGAAAGGATCACCTCCACTAAAAATGGGTCGATCACTTCTGTTCAGGCCGTATACGTTCCCGCGGATGACCTCACCGATCCCGCACCGGCGACGACATTCGCTCACCTCGATGCCACCACCGTATTGAGCCGTAAGATCGCCGATCTCGGTATCTATCCTGCGGTCGATCCCCTGGATTCTACCTCGCGGATCCTCACCCCGAAGATCGTCGGTGACGCTCATTACAATTGCGCCAACCGCGTCAAGCTCATCCTCCAGCGCTATAAGGAACTGCAGGATATCATCGCGATCCTCGGTCTCGATGAATTGAGCGACGATGATAAAATGACGGTATCCCGCGCCCGTAAGGTACAGCGTTTCCTTTCCCAGCCCTTCCACGTGGCCGAACAGTTCACCGGTCTGAAAGGCGTGCTCGTTCCCATCGATGAGACGATCCGCGGATTCAACATGATCATGGACGGTGAGGTGGACGAATACCCCGAAGCCGCATTCAACCTCGTCGGCAACATCGACGATGCCATCGAAAAAGGTAAGAAGCTCCTGGTGCAGGCACAGGGTTAAACCAAGAAACAATGAACCTAGAAATATTAACACCCGAAAAGAAGCTGTTCAGTGACGACGTATATGGCGTACAACTACCCGGAGTAGATGGAATGTTCGAGGTATTGGACAAACATGCTCCGCTGGTGGGCGCACTCAAAGAAGGAAGGGTCAAGGTCCTCAGGGACAAACACAATCTTGCCTTCTTTACGATCCAAAGCGGTTTCGTCGAAGTCATTCACAACACCGTTACCGTGTTGGTCGAGGGCGCGGAGCCTGTCGAAGGCAAAGCGTAAGCCCGGGGTTACTAATTCAATTGAGGATCGGTCGGGAAATTCACCATCATCTCATAATCCCCGCCGAGATGGCGTAACGCATCCTTCCATATTTCGTCGGGCTTCTTATGGAATACCAGCCGCCGGCTGGCCTGTACCGTTAGCCAGGACTTCTCCTTCAGCTCGTCCGCCAGCTGACCGCTTCCCCATCCCGAATAGCCGATGTAAAAACGGATCTTGGACATATCGATCTCCCCCTGCCGGATCAGATCGATCGCCGTCTCGAAATTGCCTCCCCAGAAAACACCGTCGATGATCTCGTATCCGCCGCTGATCTTGTCGGGATATTGATGCAGGAAATGAATGGTATCCATCTGGACCGGACCGCCGAGGTACACCGGTATTTTTGTCAGGTCGTCCAAACCGCTGACCAGCTCGTCCAATGTATATTCGTAATTCTTATTCAGTACGAAACCAAAACTGCCTTCATCCTGGTGTTCGCACAGGAACACTACCGTACGCATGAAGTTGGGATCTTTGAGGAATGGATCAGCGATCAATAATATGCCAGGTGCCGGGCTCTCCATATCTTCTATCATTCCATCTAAATTAAGTAATCCTGCGGATAACAAAAAGCGTGCTTTTTCGGTGGCCGGCGGGCCTCGATACTAAATATAGTGCATTTTAAGGGCGAAAACCCCTTTCTTTGTGAAACCTTCGTTAAATAGCGTTTTCCCGGAAGGGCTCAAAAGGGAACCCTTCATCCTTTCAATAAATTTGCAGTTGGACCAAAACACAGCGTGTAGTAAAGTAATATATGGGTTTGAAAAAAATTTTCCCTATCATCTTTGTATTGATCACTCTGTCCCTGATCGGAAGCATCTATATCCAGATCAACTGGATATTGGCCATGCTGCAGAATAAACGGGAAGACCTGTACCGCAAGGTGGTATTGGCCATCGATAACGTGACCCAGGACCTGGTCCAGCAAAGGAGCCTGTCCACCGGCAAGACCCTTCGGTTGAAACCGAGCATTCCCTGGAGAGCCTCGGATCCTTTTACCATGGAACTGATGCGCGTGCCGCTGGTAGCGGAACGATACACCGCCGACGAGATCCACGACCGTCTCCGCAAAGCCTTCGATAAGATGGGCTTGAAAAATACCCGTTTCGAATTCTCGATCTCCTCCGATCTGAATACAGCCGATCTGAGCAGTCCCGGGATCTTCGAGTTGCAGTCCAGGAATTTCATGAAAGAGATCCAGGACACGACGAACAAACAATTCTTCTTCCAACCGATCCAGGCCCCGGAAAATGCGGACGGCAATTCTATCCTGCCCGATGAGACCTTCGTCGTCGTCATTCCCGATTTCAAGAACATCGTCCTCGGCGAAATGAAGGCCATGATCGGCGGCGCCATCTTTTTCACCCTGGTCATCATCGCCGCCTTCTATGTTACCGTCAACGCCCTCGTCCGCCAGAAAAAGCTCAGCGAGATAAAGAACGATTTCATCAACAACATGACCCACGAGTTCAAAACGCCGCTGGCCACGATCTCGCTTGCCGTAGACGCGCTTCGTAACGAGAAAGTGGTACACGACCGTGAAAAGTCGGAATATTTCACCGGGATCATCAAAGAGGAGAATAAGAGGATGAACAAACAGGTGGAGACCATCCTGCAGGCCTCCCTGCTCGATCGTCAGGAGCAACAGCTGAACCGCAAGCGGCTGCACGCGCATAGCATTATCCAGGAGGCTATGGAGAATTTTCAGCTGCAGCTGGAAGGCAAGGGTGGCCGATCGGAACTGCAGCTCAATGCAAAATGCGATTGGATAGAGGCCGACGAGGTCCATTTCATGAACATCATCACCAACCTCATCGATAATGCGGTGAAATATTCGAAAGAAAGCCCGCTGATCCGTTGCGTCACACATAGTACGGCCAAAAATCTCGTCATCCGTATCGAGGACAATGGTATCGGCATGAGCAAAGAAACGATGCGTCGCATCTTCGAGAAGTTTTACCGCGCACATACGGGCAACCTGCACAATGTAAAAGGCTTCGGTCTCGGGCTCAGCTACGTGAAGACCATCGTCGAGGCCCATGGCGGAAAGATCAAGGTGGAAAGCGTCGTCGGCAAGGGAACCAATTTTACTCTTGAGTTCCCGCTGGCAACAAAAGACAACCATCTCCATAGCTGAGGAACCGGAAATCATGCTCCATCGCATAAGCATATACGCGCCGCCAATCATCGCCTATCAGCGAGGCCACCAGCAGTAACAAGGTCGACTCGGGCTGGTGGAAATTGGTGACAAGACCATTCACGATCCTCCAGCGATAGCCGGGCATGATCAGCAATTGTGTCGTGGTGACCAGCCGGCTCAATCCTTTTTCCTCCATGCGTAGCAGCAACCCCGATAACGCCTCGACCGCGTCGATCCCGCGGCTCTCCGGCTGGTAGGGATCCCATTGCCGAACGACGAGCCCATCTCCACCGGCTCCCAGCCAATAAAGACTTTCCAGCGTTCGCGCCGACGTAGTTCCCACTGCGATAACGGGTTTTCCACTGCCCAGGGTGTCCCGTAGACGGAGAATGAATTCGCGCGAAACCTCGATGAATTCGACATGCATGGGATGCTCCCCCAATGTGGCCGTCTTCACCGGCAGGAAAGTCCCGGCCCCGACATGCAGCGTGACGAAGTCGCGACGGATACCGCGTGCGTCCAGCGAGCGAAAGATCGTCTCCGTAAAATGCAGTCCTGCCGTCGGCGCCGCCACCGATCCGTCATATTGTGCATAGACGGTCTGATACCGCTGACTGTCCGAAGCCTCTGCCTGGCGATGGATATAGGGTGGGAGAGGGATATTCCCCATCCGATGGAGCACTTCGGCAAAAGACGATTCCGCCGGCGTCCATGAAAATCCGATCAAAAACGCATCCCCCGATTTTTCCAGGTACCGTGCTTCCAGTACGCCGTCACCGACTTTTTTTTGTAAAACGACTCCCCTCTTCCATTTGGACGCACCGCCGATGAGACATTTCCATTGCACGGTCCCGGTCCGTGCCAACGCCGCGGCCATTCCCCCGGCATCGGAAGAAGGCTCCAGGCAAAAGATCTCGATCTGCCCGCCTGTAGGTTTTTGAAAAAGGATCCGGGCCTCGACCACTTTGGTATTGTTGAACACCATCAATGATCCCTGCGGTAAATATCCCGCGATATTCCGGTAAATATCTTCGTTGATCGCGCCCGCGGAATAGATCAGTAATTTGCTGCCGTCGCGTTCAGCCAGCGGGTAGTACGCGATCCGTTCGGCCGGCAGCTCATAGCTGAACCCGGCAATCGAAATATCTTTTACATTCATATCTATCTGTCCTTTAAACGCACCACCAGCTTCAGGCCGCTGAACTCCTCGCTGACCGCGCACACTTTGATATCCACCAGCCCGTTGGCCAACGCATAATTCCTTACTACGTCCTCTGTCAGATCGGTGGCTTTGCCCCGGCGGCACGCCGTGGCATAATAAAGGTTATTCACATTGAAAATGGCTTTACGCACATCTTATCCACTGCAATTCACACACTCTGCACGGTCGAAAACCACCAAAAAAGCCTCCGCGTTCGCGCCAACCCAACCCGGACAACACACACAGCGCCAATGGACTACTGTGGAAAAATTTAATTTTTCATTTTCCGTTAATAAAGTGGGAAAAAGTGTTATTTTGTGTTAGTTTTAGTAAAAATTGACTCAATTCCTCATAAATGGTTGGTTTTCTGGGCGAATACGAAGCTACTATGGACTCGAAAGGTCGCTTCCTGCTCCCGGTTGGCTTCAAAAAGCAGCTTCCGGAAGACAGTGTCGCCCAATTTGTCATCAACCGCGGTTTTGAGAAATGTCTGAGTCTCTACCCGATGAAAAGCTGGGAACCGATTTTTGCCCGTATCAGCCAACTGAATGATTTTGACCCCGAAGTTCGTCAATTCAGAAGATATTTCCTCAACGGCGCGACGATCGCCGAATTGGATTCTGCCGGGCGGTTGTTGATCCCACCCAATCTGAAAGAGCACGCCGGTCTCGAAAAGGACATTGTTTTGGCGGCTGCCGTAGACAAGATCGAAATCTGGGATAAAAGTAAGTACCAACAGTTCTTTGAATCTTTTTCACCGGAAGCATTCAGCAGCCTCGCCAGGCAGGTAATGAACCCGGGAGGGCCTGCTTCATGACGACCCCTGACCAGGACAAGGATCAGTCGGCTTATCACCTGCCGGTCCTTTTTCACGAGTCGCTCGATGCACTGGCTATCCAACCCGATGGTGTCTATGTCGATTGCACCTTTGGCGGCGGCGGTCACTCCCGCGGCATCCTCGGACGTCTCGGACCTGCCGGCAGATTATTTGCATTCGACCAGGACAGTGATGCGCGCCGCAATCTGCCGGAGGACAACCGCATCTCGTTCCTGCCGCACAATTTCCGCCACCTGACCCGCATGCTTCGCCTGCATGAGGCTCCGCCCATCGACGGCATCCTTGCGGATCTGGGAGTCAGCAGCCATCAGTTCGACGAAGCCGGAAGAGGTTTCTCTTTCCGTTTTGAAGGCGATCTCGATATGCGAATGGATAGACGCCAGACGCTCACCGCCTTCGACATCGTCAATGGCTGGAGCGAACA
>DASYSV010000543.1:0-8101 GCA_036010185.1 Puia sp. | reverse complement strand
AGCGGGTTTGAATGTGCTGCAGCCAGAGGCAAAACAAACGATAAACGTTATGGGTATGAGATTTTTCAACATATTATGAACATGGAGGATATTGGCATAGGGCCAAAGATAGTCAAAAATCGCAAAAATATTGCCAATTTGGCGGACGGCTGCGGCGAGTGGCAAAGAGCGGCGGGGAGCCATGCGCGGAGGGCGGCGAAGAGTGGCGGGGAGCCATGCGCGAAGGGCGGCGAAGAGCGGCGGGGAGCCATGCGCAGAAGGCGGAGGGGCCTGCAAACCGCCCCCGGCGACCCACCTGTGGAAAGATTGTGCCCAATGAACGATTCCCCTCACCGAATGTTATTGTTAATTGCAGGTCCTATGTGCAAATTCTCTCATCTACATACCCATACGCAATTTTCTCTTTTGGACGGCGCCGCCTCCATCCAAAGCCTCTATAACAAGGCGATAAAAGATGGTATGCCCGCCCTGGCCATCACCGACCACGGCAACATGTTCGGCGCCTTCGAATTCGTTTCGGAGGCTTATAAACACAAGAACGAGGACGGCACCCTCAAGGTAAAGCCCATCGTAGGTTGCGAGTTCTATGTCGTCGAAGACCGGAGCCGCAAGGCCTTCACCAAAGACCAGAAAGACGAACGCTATCATCAGATCCTGCTGGCGAAGAACAAAGAGGGCTATCAGAACCTGATCAAGCTGACCTCCCTGGGGTATACCGAGGGTATGTACAGCAAATATCCGCGTATCGACAAGGAACTGATCCTTCGTTATCATGAAGGACTGATCGCGACCACCTGCTGTATCGGCGCCTATGTTCCGCAGACCATCCTGCATGACGGCGAGGCACAGGCGGAAAAAGAGTTCAAATGGTGGCTGGACCTTTTCGGCGAGGACTATTTTATCGAGCTGCAGCGGCACAATATTCCCGAACAGGAGAAGATCAACCGGGTCCTGCTCGACTTTGCCCGCAAATACAACGTACCGGTGATCGCCACCAATGACAGCCACTATACCGACCGCGAAGACTACAACGCCCACGATATCCTGTTGTGTATCAATACCGGGGAGAAACAGAGCACGCCAGGTTACGACGATTTCGTGAACGACGACGCGACCGTGAAGAACCGGCGTTTCAAATTCCCGAACGACCAGTTCTATTTCAAGACGACGGAGGAAATGAAGACCCTGTTCAGCGACGTGCCGGAGGCCATCGACAATACCAATCTCATCGTCGACCGCGTCGAGGTGCTCCATCTGAAAAAGGACATTCTCCTTCCGGCTTTCCCTATCCCCGCCGCCTTCCAGATACACAAAGACAGCAATCTGGATCAGTGGGAGTATCTCAAACACCTGACTAATGAGGGCGCCAAACAACGGTACAGCGATCTGACACCCGAAATCCGGGAACGTCTGGATTTCGAACTTTTCACGATCAAGACCATGGGTTTTGCGGGCTATTTCCTCATCGTGAGCGATTTCATAAAGGCAGGACGGGATATGGGGGTTTTTATAGGTCCGGGGCGGGGATCGGCCGCCGGCAGCGTGGTGGCCTATTGCATCGGCATCACCAACATCGACCCCATCAAGTACAACCTGCTTTTCGAACGTTTTCTGAACCCCGATCGTAAATCGATGCCCGATATCGACACCGACTTCGACGATGAGGGACGCGCAAAGGTGATCGAATACGTCGTTGGAAAATATGGAAAGAACCAGGTGGCACAGATCGTCACCTACGGTACCATGGCGGCCAAAATGAGCATCAAGGACGTGTCCAGGGCGCTCGATCTGCCCCTCCCCGAGTCCAATGCCCTCGCCAAACTGGTCCCTGAAAGACCAGGCATCGAATTGAAACGGGTCCTGCATGCCCCGCTCACGTCAAAAGAAGGCGAGAAATCGCTCGAAGAAAAAGACGGCGTCGGCGCGGATGATATGGTGAATGTCCGTCTTTTGCGCGATATCTACAATGGCAGCGACATCCGGAGCAAGGTGCTTCATGAGGCGGAAAGATTGGAAGGATCGGTCCGTAATACCGGGCTGCATGCAGCCGGGATCATCATCGCGCCGGATGACCTGATGACGATCTTACCCGTCTGTACCGCAAAAGATTCCGATCTTCTCGTCACCCAGATCGAAGGCAGCGTCATCGAGGAAGCCGGAGTTATTAAAATGGACTTCTTAGGCCTCAGGACCCTGAATATCCTCAAGACGGCGCTCGAGCTCATCAAAGAGAATCACGGCATCGGGATAATCATTGACGACATTCCGCTGGATGATCGCAAAACATTCGAGCTATATCAACGTGCCGAGACGATCGGGACCTTCCAGTTCGAAAGTCCCGGTATGCAGAAATACCTGAAAGACCTCAGGCCCGATAAGTTCGACGATCTCATTGCGATGAATGCGCTGTACCGCCCGGGTCCCATCGCTTATATCCCCAACTATATAGACCGTAAGCATGGCCGTGAGCCCATCGTGTTCGATCTTCCCGAGATGGAAGAATTTTTGGGCGACACCTATGGTATCACCGTTTATCAGGAGCAGGTGATGCTGCTGGCGCAGAAACTAGCGGGCTTCAGCAAGGGGGACGCAGATGTGCTGAGAAAGGCCATGGGGAAAAAACAGAAATCCATTCTTGACAAGATGAAGAGCCAGTTCGTGAAGGGAGCCACGGCAAAAGGGTTCAATGCGGATACACTCGAAAAGATCTGGACGGACTGGGAGGCGTTCGCGCAATACGCCTTCAACAAATCACACTCCACCTGTTATGCTTTTGTCGCCTACCAAACGGCGTACCTAAAGGCGCACTACCCTTCCGAATATATGGCAGCAGTACTAAACCATGCCGGCAGCATTGAAAAGATCACCTTCTTCATGGAGGAGTGCAAACGGATGGGACTAAAAGTATTGGGGCCTGATATCAACGAATCGAAAAAAGGGTTCGCCGTCAATCAGAAAGGCGAGATCCGTGTCGGATTGGGCGGTCTGAAAGGCGTTGGCGAGGCGGCGGTGGAAAGCATCATTGAGGATCGGAATCAGAAAGGGCCGTTCACCAATATCTTCGACATGATCCAACGGATCAACCAGCGCGCGGTCAACAAAAAAACGCTGGAAAGCCTGGCCTATGCCGGAACATTCGATTGTTTCCCCGACATCCACCGCGCGCAATATTTCCATATGCCGCAAGGAGATACGTCGACGGGTCTTGAGAAGATCATTAAATTCGGGAATGTCTATCAGACCAATTCTACCCAAAGCAGCAACAGCCTCTTCGGAGACCTGGTCATGCCCGATATCGCCACTCCGAAGATCCCTAACTGTGAACCGTGGACGCTGACCGAGCTGCTCGATCATGAGAAGGACGTCACGGGCATGTTCATGAGCGGACATCCGCTGGATCATTTCAAATTCGAGATCACGCATTATGGTATCACGCGACTGGGCGAGTTCAACGAGATAAAAGAAGCGTTGACGCTGCAATCTAATCCCGGAAAGTCTTTGCGACTCGCGGGTCTCGTCGTGGATGCGCAACATCGTGTCAGCAAGACTGGCAAACAGTTTGGATCGCTGGTGATAGAAGATTATACCGGGAAGGCCGAGTTCATGTTGTGGAGCGAGGATTATGCGCGCTATAGCAACTACCTGGAAAAGGGCAAGAACCTGTTCCTGACGGGTGGCTTCAGGCAAAGGTTCAATAAATCGGAATTCGAGTTCCGGATAGAGAAAATGATGCTCCTCGAGAGTATAAAGCCTATCCTGACCAAACAGGTGATCATCGAGGTAGCGGCCCGGTTCATTAATGAACAGATCGTGCAATTCATGGATCAGAACATGCGGAAATACCCGGGCAAATCAGGCTTGAAATTCAATATTATAGAGCCGAAAACGCATAGCAACATCAGTCTGTTCACCATGGGCAGCGGATTTGAGATGAATGACGAAATGACCGCCTTCCTTGAAAAAACTCCGGAACTCGAGGTCCAGGTCGTGACCATTTGATGCTAAATTTGTCATGCATCCGACGAAAAAGTTGCTTAATTAAGCCGACATTTGTAATTCAAAAAACATAACTATCATATAAAACACCCGATTATGGCTCTAGAACTAACAGATACTAATTTTCAGGACAAGGTGATCGCCTCCGATAAATTGACGGTTGTAGATTTCTGGGCGGAATGGTGCGGACCCTGCCGCGCTATCGGACCGGTCATTGAAGAATTGTCGAAGGAATACGACGGTAAGATCAATGTGGGTAAGGTGAACGTGGATCACAATCCGCAACTCTCGGTCAATTATGGCATTACGAGCATCCCGGCCATCCTTTTCATCAAGGGAGGCAAGGTCGTCGACAAGCTGGTCGGCGCGCAACCTAAGTCCAATTTTGTCAAGAAAATCGAATCGCACCTGTAAGTAGGTCCTTCAGGGTCGAAAAGTCAATATATCCCCAAAAGCCCGCGCTCCGTGCGGGCTTTTTGCTACGTTCCTGTAGAATTTCTTCCCCTGTGCAAGCTTAAAAAGGCACGGTACGCTTTATGTTAAAGAAAGTGTAAAGCCTCTTTATGATAAGACTTTTCGCCTCCACCGCGCTCCTATGCCTTATGATGACTGCCTGTAAGAAAACACCCGGAACCGGACAGAACAATATGACTAATCCGTCCCTACAGGTCGTTTTCCAGGATAGCACCTATCAGCTGACGGGGGTTGCCATTTCGAAAGACGGACGGTTGTTCACTTCATACCCTTTATGGTCCACCACCTACAAGAATGCAGTCGCCGAAATTACCCATGGCAATCCCGAAGTACCCTATCCCAACACAATGATGAACAGCTGGGCGGAAGGCGACAGCGCAATGGACAAGTGGGTTTGCGTTCAGGCCGTCTATGTCGATGCCAACAACAATCTCTGGGTCGTCGATCCGGCATCGCCTTTTCAAAGAGGCGTATACCTCAATAGCCAGAAGCTCGTAGAGATCAGTCTGGCTACCAATACCGTCATCCGCACCTATCCGCTGGCCGGCGCCACGGACGATCAAAGCTATATCAACGATGTCCGGGTCGATGCCTCCAACAATGTCGCCTACCTGAGCAATTCCAGCGAAGGCGGTATCGTCGTCGTCGATCTCAATACGGGTAACGCCCGCCAGGTCCTGCAGGGTAACACCTCGGTCATCGCCGATCAGACCTATATCCTGACCATCGATGGTAAGCAGATCAACCAGGCCGACGCACCTTTTTATGTCAACTCCGACGGGATCGCGCTGACGCCCGACAATTCTTATCTGTACTATAAACCTCTGTCCGATCATAACCTGTACCGGGTACCCACTGCCGACCTGCGGGATACGACACTGGATCCGAATGTCCTCGGGGCAAGAGTGGAACAATTGGGTACCTATACCACCACGGACGGAATGATCTTCGACCAGGCAGGCAATCTGTATATGGGAGATCTCGAACAGCACCGTATCATTAAACTCGATAAGAACCTTAAGTTAACTACCGTCGTGCAGGACAGCCGGCTCATCTGGCCCGATAGCTATGCTATCTCCACCGATGGTTATTTGTACATGAGTTGTTCGCAAATTAATCTGGGACCCGACTTCAACAATGGGGCCAGCAAGCGAACGACACCCTATACCATTTACCGGATCAAGTTACCCTAGCCCCGGCGTTGATCGTTATGCTTTGGATAAGCCCGCTGCTTCAAGGATGCGGGCTTCTTTTCGTCCCGCCGTCCCCCGGTCCCGGGCTTTTTTTCGCCCTGCCGCCCCCCGGTCCCAGGCTTTTTTTATCGAAACTTTTTCCTATTTTGGGGCGGAATACCCCTGCTAATGCGACCCTTGCTGCTGTTTTTACTGCTTGCATCCACCCTCTCCTTTTCATATGCCGCATTACCGTTGATGGCGGATTCAGCGGGTGCTTTTCGCAGCAGAACTATCTACCCGCGGTTCGAAGCTATAACGCAACGTCCACGTGAAGGTCTGGCCGGGCGCCACCCTGATATGGATATAGGGTTCGGGGCACAGTGTGTTATGATATCCCCAATAAACGAGCCGGACAAGCGGTCTGTCGCCGCGGATATGCAGCGATGAGCCGGTCAGCGGGTTTTCTAAAACTAAATCGTAATCGGCAGCGGTGCTGTCGTAACCTTTGAGCACGGCAAAGACGGTCTCTTTTGTCGCAAAAGGTCGCAGGATGACGATCGAATCGCCTTGTATGGCCGCCAGATCGCGCGCGCCCCGCGACCCTGACGTGTCCAAATGAAACCGGAACCGGAGCCCGAAACCCGGTCCCAGGTCGTGACCGTCAATGACAAAAAAATTATGGTCGAAGACATTGGTTTCGATCGTATCCCGGCCGGTATTGCGTAGCTCATGCGCGATCACCATTCCGGACTCACCTTTCGGCAGCGTGACCGTCTTCGTATATACATATCTGTAGGACGAACCGTCGATGCGTTGTCTGAATCCGATACTGTTCTTCCGGTGTGTTATCCGCCACCGTCCGGCGTCTTCGATGTGATAATACCGGAAGGAGGAATAACGGGCTGTATCCGGTCGCGTGAGGACCCCGACGCCGATCTGTACGAATGTTCCGCCTGCTGGCGCGCGGTCATATCCCAACGGCCAAAAGGATTCAACAGGGCCCATGATCGCGTCGTTGACGGTCGGGGAATAAACGGGATTCCACTGGCCGCTATACCGGTGTCCCCGGAATTCGAGCAGGGGCATGACGCCCGCCCAGTCAAAACGGGTAGCGCGGTAATAACCTGTCGCGGTATCCGGCAAATAAAACCGCGCATGCACGATGCCATTGCTGATATCGGCCTGCGGCTGGGCCCGGGAGACGGCAGGCCCGAAGGAGATCAGCGTTACGAAGGTATATATCCACCTCATATAGCTATTGCAGGACGGGAGCCTTGTCGTCCATGGCTGTATGCTTATACCGGAATACCAGCGGGAACACGATCCCGAGCACCAGCGCATACCCGGCAAAGGTCAGCCAGATGCTGTGCCAGTCCCGCACTTTGTTTTCAGTGAAATGATCGACCACCAACCCGCTCAGGAAAGTTCCTGCCCAGGCGCCGAACCCGTTCGTCATCACCATGAAGAGCCCCTGGGCGCTGGCCCTGATCTTGATATCGGCCTCCCGCTCGACGAACAGCGATCCGGAAATATTGAAGAAGTCGAAGGCCATCCCGTAAACGATCATCGACAGGATCAGGAAAGACAGCCCGCTGCCGGGGTTGCCGATACCGAAGAGTCCAAACCGGAATACCCAGGCGAAAATGCTCATCAGGATCACCGCTTTAATGCCAAATCGTCGTAAAAAGAAAGGAATGGTCAGAATGAATAAAGTCTCCGAGATCTGCGAAATGGAGATGAGCAGCACCGAATGCCTGACGGCAAAGGCCCCGGCATAACGGTCGACATGCGCAAAATCGCTGATGAACCCATCCGCAAAGGCATTGCTGATCTGCAAGGCAAAACCCAACAGCATCGAAAAAATAAAAAAGATCAGCATTTTCGGTCTCTTGAACAGGACAAAGGCATCCAGCCCCAGCGATGCATAAAGACTGGGTTTGGGCCCTGTCCGTATGGGAAAACACGCGGGCAGGGTGAAGGCATAGATGCCGAGCGTCACACCCGCAGCGGCGCTCACATACAGCTGAACCGGGCTCTGTTTCCAGCCGCACAGATCGACGACCCACATCGCACAGATAAAGCCCACCGTACCCCAGACACGGATCGGGGGAAAATCCCGGATAATATTGAACCCTCTTCTTTCAAGAATGATATAGGATACGGTGTTGTTCAGCGCGATCGTGGGCATAAAGAAGAAGGAGTTGAAAAGCATCGCCATGTAGAAAAGGCCAAAGCTCGTCAGTGTGGAGGCCCAGATCAGCATAACCGCCGCAATAATATGACAAAGCCCCAGCACCCTTTCCGCATTCATCCACCGGTCCGCGACGATCCCGAACAATGCGGGTGTGAATATCGAGGCGATCCCCATCGTCCCATAGATGCTGCCGACCTGCTTACCGTCGAAATGAAGTATATTGAACATATAGTCTCCCAATGAGATCAGCCAGGCCCCCCAG
>DASYSV010000539.1:0-5119 GCA_036010185.1 Puia sp. | reverse complement strand
TTCATTAAAGATGGTCAAAGACGAGTTGACAAAACTCGGTTTGAGATATAGCAGTGTGGAATTGGGAGAGGCGGAGATCATTGAAGGCATTACCCGGACCAGCGTGAATTGTTCCGGACAGCCCTTTTAAAGTCCAAGCTTGAATTGATGGATGACAAGAAAAGCGTATTGATAGAGAAAATAAAAACGATCATTATCGAACTGGCGCATTATTCGGAGGATCCCTTAACCGTCAATCGGGAAGATATGAATCATGTAGTCTTTCCCTTGAATCGTGTAGCAACCAGGAAGGCAGAAAGACGCACCTTTGTCTTAATTAAAAAGTTATTATGAAAAAAGTATTTTATTTAATTCCGGCCGGCTTGCTCTTTTTCTCCGCTTCGGTTACAGCGCAGCAGGCGAATATCGATTCACTTAAGTTGGTCGCACAGATCAGCCAGGATCAACTTCAACTTGGCAAGTTGCAAAACATGGTTGCCCAAAAAACCAAGGACCAGGAGGGAGCCGCCCTCAATGCACAGAACTCGGCCAGCGATAATGCCAATGCGGCGCAAAGGTTAAACGACGATCCGACTAATAAGAAACTGGCCAGCAATGCCAGTGATAAGGCGGGAGATGCGAAAAGCGATGCGAGAAAATCGAGGAAGCAAACCGGAAAATTGGATGACCTGAATCAGAGTATAAAGGATCTGAAAAGCAAAATAGCCGGCGAACAATACAAATTGAGCATATATTCTCCCGCATCATCTGTAACGACTCCCATTGCGATGCCGAGGCCTGCCAGCAGTGATACGACTTTGCATCCCTGATAGTCCTGGCCGGATTGGTGCCGAAGGATGAATTATCCCATAAAGCTCCAATAGCTATAGACCTGATCGAGATGAATATTGGTGTGGGGCCAATGATCCGTATCAAAACCGGGGGCCTGCTCAAGGGTCTTCTTGTCCTGGTTGAATATGAATCGTTTGTTTTCGGGATCAACCCGGAGCAGCCGGAACGGGATGGCAAAATACTTTACGCCAATGCCGAAGAACCCGCCAAACTCCACGACAAAATAGTCGATCTTACCCGTGACCACATCGATCATGATATCCATGATCTCTCCCATCTGTTCGTCCGTTTCGTTATGTACCTTATCCCCGATAATAGATGAGGCGGTCAGGTACTTTAAAGGAGAATTTGAATATAATTCGCCGTGGTTGGTCCCGGTGCGGTCGTCATCCATTAAATTATCGGGTGTGGCGCCGGTCTCTCCATTGGCCAAATCATGATCTTTCATGGCTTACCTGTTTTTATGTTATCGAATTCCCGTTCCCAATCTTCTCATCAGCCGGACATGCGAATAAACGGCTTGCCACGCAGTGGGATAATAGTTATAGGGGAGGCCAAAGAGCTCGCATTGCTGCCGCACTATTTTGCTCAGGGCTGCATAGTGGATATGGCTGACCTGCGGGAAGAGGTGATGCTCGATCTGGAAATTCAGGCCGCCTACCAGCCAGGAAATGATCCTGTTACCGGGGGCAAAGTCGGCGGTAGTCCTGATCTCATGGATGGCCCATTCGGAACCTATGACCTTGTGCGTTCCATCGGCCACATCGAACGTCGTCTTTTCGACGATATGCGCCAATTGAAATACTACCGATAGGGAAAGGCCCATGGTTATGTTGACCACCAAAAAACCGATCAGCCAGGGCTGCCAACCCAATACGTAGATCGGCAGCAGGGCGTAAAAGAACGCATACAGCAGCTTGCTGGCCCAAAATAGCAAGTGCTGTTTAACGCCTATCCGATTGATCGGAGTATGATGGATCTTTTTCCTGAAGTACCTTGCAAAATCGGTTCCCAGGGCCCAGGATAGGGTACTCACGCCATAAAGCAAAAACATATAGATGAATTGGAAGCGATGGATGGGCATCCATTTTTGCGTGGTGCATTGCCTCAATAGCGGGCCATTGGCAATGTCATCGTCGATCTTATCGATGTTGGTATAGGTATGATGGATGACATTGTGCTTGATCTTCCAAATAAAGGCGTTACTTCCCAGTGCATTCATAGTCAATCCCATGATATTGTTTACCCATTTCTTTTCAGAGAAGCTGCCGTGGCACGCGTCGTGCATGACATTGAAGGCTATACATACCAGCGTGAACCCCAAGAAGACGGATGCGAGAATACCCATCAACCAGGTATAATGACCCGACAGGAGAAATAAGTAAATGCCCAGGGAGGCGGGGATGAGTATCCAGGCTTTTAGATACAGTTTCCAGTTGCCCGTTCTTTTCAGTTTTTGTGTTTTGAAATAAGCATCTGCCGAATTTTTGACGGATTGAAAGAATGTATTATTGCTGTTATTGAATGTTATTTTAGGCATAGCTTAAAGTTACGGCTTCCGGGGAGAGCAATTGTTACGTAAAACCCGGCCAATATTGTATAATTCACACCTTCATTGCAAGATAGTCCCGGATCTAAAATCTGTGAATTATGTAACATTCGTACAAGAATGATGTAATATCGGGTTATCCGGGGTGCATTAATTTTGAAGGGGGCATTTTATGCCCGGCAGGTTATGTTTCAAGGAAACCTAATGGACTACGTATTGCGGGTCCCTTCTTATGGATGGATGGATGCCGAAGGGGGTCTGGTCGTTCCGAGCACCCGGCAGATAATGAACGAATTCTGGGCACGCCTGAATATTTTCAGGACCAAAAAGAATTGGCTGGCCTTTCTCAATTGGACAAAGGTGCTGCTGCTGATCCCCTGTCTTTTTATCTTTTTGCTTCATGATTTCTCTTTTCCCCTGTTGGGGGTTGCTTTTATTTACAGCATGATCATCATGGGTACGCATGGCACTATCTGGTATCACCGGTATTGCACGCACCATGCCTATGCTTTCAGTAACAGGTTCTGGCGATTTGTGACGCGAAATCTGACGATCAATATCGTTCCGGAAGAAACGTATGTCATCTCGCACCACGTTCATCATGCCAAGTCGGACCGGCCGGGGGACCCTTACAATGCAAGCGCCGGTTTTTTGTATTGTTTCCTGGCCGATGTCAACCACCAGGCGATCTCGGAACATTTAACGGAGCACGACTATACCCGTGTCGTTAAAATGATGGCCGGCAGCGGCATTAAGTCAAACACCTATCGACAATACCTGCAATGGGGATCCGTGGTGAGGCCGGCCTGGCATTTGGTTGGATGGATCCTCAACTGGAGCTTCTGGGGCGTTGTCTTTTATCTTGCAGGGGGGGAGGCGCTGGTATTCGCGTTATTCGGGGCAGCCGGCTTCTGGGCCATCGGCATCCGTACCTTCAACTATGAAGGGCACGGGAAGGGGAAAGATAAACACAGGGAAGGCATCGACTTCAACAGGAAAGATCTTTCCATCAACCAGCTATGGCCGGGATACGTTGCCGGCGAGTGGCATAACAATCATCATCTTTTTCCGTCCAGCGCCCGCAGCGGCTTCTTGAATTATCAGCTGGACCTGGCCTGGTGTTACATTAGATTTTTGAAGGTGATCGGCGCCGTACGCAGCTATCATGACTCCAAAAAGGCTTTCCTATTGCAATACCGCGAACCGTTCCTGAAGCGTAAACTGGAACGGGGAAAACCGGTTTAGTGTACCAGCGGTAAAATAACATGGAAACGGGCGCCGCCGCCCTCATTTGGCTGGAAATAGATCTCTCCTCCATGATTTGTGACGATCCTTTTGCACAAGGCTAACCCGATGCCTGTGCCTTCGAAGTGCTGCCTGGTGTTCAGCCGCTGGAAGATGAGGAAGATCCGATCGGCGAACCTGGAATCTATGCCAATGCCCTGATCGGCAAAGACGATCTCGCAATACGGTAGCCGGTTGTCGAGCTGGGGATGCTCTTTCAATTCGTCCGGGGGCAGCGTTCGCGAAGAGATATCGATCACCGGTGGCAGGCCTGTCTTTGAGAATTTAAGGGCGTTGCCGAGCAGGTTGTAAAGAAGCTGGTTCATCTGGAGGGGGACAGCTTGGACCGAGGGGAGCGGATCGTAGCGAATTACCGCCTGTTTCTCTTCGATCTGCAGATCGAAATCCCGGATGACACTTTGCAGGATGAGGGTAAGATCGGTAGCTTCAAAAACGCTGGCATCCAATACTTTCGAAAAATTCAGCACGTCCCGGATCAGGGCGGCCATCCGTTCGGCGGACAGGTTGATCTTTTGAAGCAGCCCCCTGGTCTCTTCGTCGATGTCCGCGCTGTGCTCATTATTGAGAATGGTAGCAAATGTCCTGATCTTGCGTAACGGCTCCTGCAGGTCATGCGAGGCGATCGTCGCGAACTGCTCCAGGCTTTCGTTGGAATATTTAAGCGCGGTGTTTGCCTCTTTAAGACTGGCCGTCCGCTCGTCCACCTGTTTAGCCAGCTCGTCGGCAAAACGACGCTGCTCGTTCTCGCGTTTCGTGGCCTCCGTAATATCTTCCATCGCCAGCAATACCAGCTGTTCGGCGCTGTCCTTCCTGAAGATGCGCGAGGCATTCAGCAAAAGTATCCTTTCCCCGCCGGCGTTGACAGAATAGTTGATCTCGATGTCCTTGATACTGGCTTCCCGGGATAAGATCGATCCGAGCGCGGCACGGAGCGTTGGCGTATCCCATTCACCCCTTCCAAGACCATATAGGGATTTGCCTTCCGTTTCTTCTTCCGAAGCGCCGAATTTCTCGTAGAATGCCCGGTTGGCCGTTTTCACCTGCATGTTGTGATCGAGCACGAGCAGGGGTTCACGGATAGTGGCGACGATCGATTCGGCGTAGAGCCGGGAAAGGTTCAGCTGTTCATTACGGTCGAAGAGCTCCTGGTTCAGCGTGGTCAGCTCTTCGTTTGTGCTTTGGATCTCTTCCTTGGAGGTCTCCAGCTCTTCGTTGAGGCTTTGCAGTTCTTCGCTGCCGGACAACAGCTCTTCATTCGCGCTTTGGAGCTCCTCGATAACGGCCTCCTGGTCTTCCGCGAAGTTGCGCATGTCCTCGCGCAGGGAAGCAAGCTCTTTTTCCAGCTGTTGATTGCGTTGATGGACAATGGCGGTGTCACCATCGGTGGGTTGTGCCTTCTCTTCCGCTTCCGGAATGGCTTCGGAACTTCCGGAA
>DASYSV010000535.1:0-11058 GCA_036010185.1 Puia sp. | reverse complement strand
CATCGGGGTGGTCAAAGATTTTCACTACCAGGGCTTACAGGAGGAGATCCGGCCGCTGAGCATGCGGATCGAGCCGGATGGCTGTAACATGCTTTCGGTGAAGGTGAGCACCTCCAATTTGAAGAACACGATCGCCGCGATCGAGAAGACCTGGCATACGGTCATTCCCAGCCGCCCGTTCAGCTATTTCTTCGTGGACGATATGTTCGACCGGCAATACCGCGCCGAAGACCGGTTTGGAAAACTGTTCCTCTATTTTTCCGTGCTAGCCATCCTGATCTCCTGTCTTGGGCTGCTCGGACTGGCCTCTTATAGTACCATGCAAAGGACCAAGGAGATCGGCGTCCGGAAGGTGCTCGGAGCCAGCGTAACAGGCATCGTACGGCTATTATCCAGGGATTTCCTGGTGCTGATCGGGATCGCTTTCGTCGTCGCGACACCGCTTTCTTTCTGGCTGATGAAGCGTTGGGTGGATGGTTTCGCCTCACGGATAAATATCTATTCGGCCTGGTGGATCTTCCTCGCGGCGGGTCTGACTGCCGTGCTGATAGCCATGCTGACGATTAGCTTTCAGGCTATTAAGGCGGCCTACGCCAATCCGGTGGATAGTCTGCGGACGGAGTAATGCAGCCGGCACGGTGGCGGTGTGGCCGGCGCGGCAGCGGTGTGGCCGGCGCGGCGGTGTGGCAAAAAAAAAATTTTTGCCGATACTGAACATTCCCTAATTTTACAGCGTTAAATGATTTACCGAGGGTAAAGCCCGAGGCCCGAATGGGTGCATAAGAGGGTAACGGGTGCATAAGGGGGTAAAAAGCATGGGAAGCAAGGAGAGAATCCATCGATTGAAGGAACAGACCAGGGTAAACATCCTGGACGCAGCTTACGACATCGTGAAAGACGAAGGCTGGCAGGCGCTGAGCATGCGAAAGATCGCGGATAAGATCGAGTACACCGCTCCTATCATCTACGAATATTACGCCAACAAAGAAGCGATACTGTATGAGCTGACGAAGAAAGGCTTCATGATGCTGGCGGAGCGGATGCAGGCAGCGTGCGACCGGAACGAAGACCCGGCCGCTCAGCTCGAAGCGCTTTGGCTGGCATACTGGAACTTCGCCTTCGAGGAAAAGGAATATTACCAGCTGATGTTCGGCGTCGAAGTCAACTGCTGTCTGATGGACGAAATGTTCCCCACGGGCACCACCCCCTATGATATAGCCGCGCGCCCTATCGCGGAAATGATGGGGATCGGCGATCTGGATGACGACCGGGTTTGTACGAAATACTATACCTACTGGTCGATCATTCACGGACTGATCTCAATCAACATCGTCCGGAAGGGGACTTCCGACGAGATCAACCGGCAGATCCTCAGGGATGCGATCACCGGGATCACCCGAAGCCTCAAGAAACAGTAGATCCAACCCACAAGAAAAAGTTTCTAACGATTGTCCAGTTTGACGCGCTTCGCGCGTCATAAGGATAGCTCACGCCATGGATTTAACACCATTAAACAGTTTAATAACGTTATGAGAAAGTTATTAGTTTTGTCAATTATCCTCGCAGCTGCAACCATCTATTCATTTAGCAGCTGCAATCAGGCGAAAGGCACACAAGCCGCTCCGCCACCGCAGTCCTTACCCGTCTTCCCGATCGCGGCTTCTGCAGCCACGACCTATCTCGAATATACGGCCACGCTGGAAGGCAAGACCAACGTCGAGATCCGGCCGCAGGTCAGCGGCTACCTCGATAAGATCTATGTCGAAGAAGGGTCTTTCGTACGTGCAGGTCAGCCCCTGTTCAAAATAAACGACCGCCCCTACGACGCCCAGCTGCGAAATACCGAGGCCGATGTCGAGGCCGCCAGAGCCAATATGGAAAAGGCCGCCATCGAAGTCCATCGTCTCCAACCACTGGTAGCCAACCATGTCATCTCCGACGTTCAGCTCCGGTCTGCGCAGGCCGCCTACGATCAGGCCAAGGCACAGGTCAGCCAGGCGGAAGCAGCCGGTAAAAATGCGGGTATCAACCTCGGCTATACGCTGCTGAAAGCGCCGGTCGACGGATTCATCGGGCGCATTCCCTTCAAGGTCGGCGCACTGGTCGGCAAAGGCGAGACGCAGGCACTGACGGTACTGTCGGACGTGAAGGAGGTATATGCCTATTTCTCGATGAGCGAGAACGATTTCCTCGTCTGGTCGGAACAGGCCACGGGCAAGACGGTGCAGGAGAAGATCCAAAGCATGCCGCCCGTCGAGCTCCAGCTCGCGGACAATAGCATCTATGGGCCGAAAGGCCACGTACAGCTGATGGAAGGCCAGTTCGACAAGACGATGGGTACCGTCAGCTTCCGGGCCATTTTCCCAAACACCGACGGACTGTTGCGAACCGGAAGCACCGGCAAGGTGCGTATCCCGCAGGCCAGTTCCGGTGTGATGCCCGTCCCGCAGCAGGCGACCTACGAGCTACAGGACAAAGTATTCGTTTTCGTCGTCGGCGATAGCAATAAAGTGTCCAGCCAACCGCTGCACATCGTCGGTAAGACCACGGGCTGGTGGCTGGTCGATAAAGGTGTAAAGCCCGGTGATAGAATTGTATTTGCAGGGATGGATCGTCTCCAGGACGGCGCCGTCATCAATCCCCAACCATTGAAAGCCGACAGCATTTATCATGTGATGCCGCTATAAGAATCAACAACAAACTCATTTATGCTTAAGAAATTCATCGAGCGACCGGTGTTATCCACTGTCGTGTCCGTTATACTGCTCTTACTCGGCGTGCTGTCCGTTATGTCACTGCCCGTCACGCTATTCCCCGATATCGCACCTCCCAGCGTCGTCGTGTCCGCCAACTATCCCGGCGCCAATGCCGAAGTAGTGGCCCGGTCGGTCGCTACCCCACTGGAAGAATCCATCAACGGGGTGGAGAACATGACCTACATGACCTCCAACTCCAGCAACGACGGCAGTATGACGCTGACCGTCTATTTCAAACAGGGCACTAACCCCGATATCGCGTCCGTCAACGTGCAGAACCGCGTAGCCAAGGCGACCAGCCTCATCCCCCAGGAGGTGATCCAGGCGGGCATCTCGACGCAAAAACAGCAGAACAGTATCATCATGTTCATAGCCGTGTATTCCGAGGACAGTACGTATGACGAAACATTCTTACAGAACTACATTAAGATCAATCTTATCCCCAGACTACAGCGTATCCCCGGGGTGGGTGACGCGCAGGTCTTCGGCGCTAAGGATTATTCGATGCGCATCTGGCTCAAACCCGACAGACTCGCGGCCTACGATCTCTCGCCGATGGACGTAACCTCGGCTATCAAAGATCAGAGTTTGGAGGCGGCCCCGGGGCGGCTCGGTCAAAACAGCAAAGAGGTATTCGAGTACGTTCTGAAATACAAAGGCAAGCTCAACAATACACAAGACTATGAGAACATAGTCATCAAATCCAACAGCGACGGCAGTGTAGTACGTCTTAAAGACGTGGCGCGCGTAGAGTTCGGAAGCTATAGCTATGGTTCGAACAGCAGGCTGAACGGGCATCCGACCTCCGGCTGTGCCGTTTTCCAGGTGGCCGGAAGCAATGCCAATGATATCCTGACACAGGCCAAGGAGCTAATCGACAAATTCGAAACGCAATTGCCGAAGGGTATCCATACCTCGATCATGTACAACTCCAAGGAGTTCCTCGATGCATCGATCTCCCAGGTGAAGGAGACGCTGATCGAAGCCTTTATCCTGGTGTTCATCGTGGTGTTCATTTTCCTCCAGGACCTCCGTTCGACGCTGATACCGGCCATCGCCGTACCCGTAGCCATCGTAGGCACCTTCTTTTTCCTGCAGCTGTTCGGGTATACCATCAACCTGCTGACGCTGTTTGCGCTGGTTCTGGCCATCGGCATCGTGGTGGACGACGCGATCGTGGTCGTGGAGGCGGTGCATTCAAAGATGGAACGAACGGGACTGGCATCGAGACCGGCGACCGTGGCCGCGATGAGCGAGATCTCCGGGGCTATCGTCTCGATCACCCTCGTCATGGCGGCCGTATTCATTCCGGTGGGCTTTTTAAAGGGTCCGGCGGGTGTATTCTACAGGCAGTTTGCATTTACGCTGGCGATCGCCATCCTGATCTCGGCGGTGAATGCGCTGACGCTGTCCCCGGCACTGTCCGCGCTCTTCCTGCGCAACAATCATGCTGAGGGGGGTGGCGGTAAAAGACGCCTGGGGGCGCGTTTCTTCGTGGCCTTCAACGCCGGTTTCAAGGCGATGACGGATAAATACATCGGAAGTCTCCGTTTTCTTTTCCGCCGCAAATGGATCACCATCGGGGTGCTGGCTGCGCTGGCGGTCCTCTCTTATATGATGATGGAAAGCACGCCAAGCGGTTTCATCCCGACGGAAGACCAGGGTTTCCTGCTGTATGCCGTCAATACCCCGCCGGGGAGCTCTCTCGAACAGACGCATCATGCCGTAGAGGAGATCGACAGCATTATCAAGAACGACCCTCTCACCGACCGCCGCTACAACATCGAAGGATTCAACTTTATCTCCGGAGCCAATGCTTCCCCCTATGGAGCGGGTTTTGTCCGGATGAAACCGGTGGATCAGCGCGGACCTCTCAAAGATATGGATGCGATCACCGCCTCGATGACGCAAAAGGTCGCTATGCAGGTGAAGGACGCCCACGCCTTCTTTTTCACCTTCCCGACGATACAGGGTTTCGGGAATGTGGCGGGTTTCGAATTCATGCTGGAAGACCAGACCAACGGGTCGCTGGACAAGCTGGGTGCGACGGCCGGGCACCTGATCGGGGCGCTGATGCAGAGGAAGGAGATCGCATATGCCTTCACGACGTTTGCATCGGGGAATCCGCAATACCAGATGGTGGTGGACAATGACAAAGCCAAACAATTGGGCGTCTCGATCGCCGATCTTATGGAGACGATGCAGATCTATTACGGCAGCAGCTTCGTCGACGACTTCAACCGTTTTGGCAAATACTATCGGGTGATGGCGCAGGCCGACGTCCCTTACCGCACCAATGAAGCCTCGCTCAACGGCATCTATGTAAAGAACGGGCAGGGTCAGCTGGTGCCCGTGAAAGAGCTGATCTCGCTGAAACGCGTTTACGGCCCCGAGACCGTCACGCGCAATAACCTTTACAATGCCGTAACCATCAACGGCGTGCCCAAGCCGGGTTATAGTACCGGTGACGCCATTAAGGCCATCGAGGAAACGACCGCACAGGTATTGCCCCGCGGATACGGCATCGAATGGACGGGAATGACGCGCGAGGAAAAGAGTTCCGGTTCGCAGATGATCTTCACGTTCATCCTGAGCCTGGTCTTTGTTTATTTCCTGCTGGCAGCCCAATTCGAAAGCTATATCCTGCCGCTGGCCGTGGTGCTGTCGATACCGGTCGGTGTTTTTGGAGTATTTGCCTTTCTGAAGATGTTCGGCATCGACAATAATATCTATGTTCAGGTGAGCCTGATCATGCTCGTCGGTCTGCTGGCGAAGAATGCGATCCTGATCGTGGAATATGCGGTCCAGCGCCGCAGGGCGGGACAGGACCTATGGGCTTCCGCGCTTGAGGCGGCGCAGTTGCGGCTTCGTCCGATCCTAATGACCTCGTTTGCCTTCATCGCGGGGTTGCTACCATTGATGCGGGCCACGGGAGCCTCGGCGCTTGGGAACCGATCGATCGGGACGGGCGCGGTCGGCGGAATGCTGACGGGTGTGATACTGGGGGTATTCGTGGTGCCGGTGCTGTTCATCATCTTCCAGTATTTGCAGGAGCGGTTGGTCTTCAAACCGGTCAGGGTGCAGCCCGCTGCGGCGACGCTGGGGGTTCTGGCCCTCGTCGTGACGCTGGGTTTGGGTGGATGTAAGGTCTCGAAAGACGTGGCGACGCCGTCGCCTGAATTGCCGCAGACGTACGCCAACGCGATACCCTCCACCGATACGACCAGCGTGGCCGACCTGCCTTATAAAAGTTTTTTCGCAGACACCGATCTGCAACAGCTGATCGACAGCGCGATAACCCGGAACTACGATATGCAGGTGGCGTTGCAGAATATCCGGTCTTCGCGGCTCGTGCTCAGACAATCGAAGCTGGGATATCTCCCGGACTTGACGCTGCAGGTAACGGGGGCCTATAACCGCCCTTCGGACAACAGCCTGAATGGGATATCCACCAAGCAATTCCTTGGGACGGACCATATCGACGATTACAATGCCAACGTCGGGCTCTCCTGGGAAGCGGACATCTGGGGCAAGATCCGGAATCAGCAATCACGTGCTCTGGCAGCCTATCTGCAGACACAGGAGGCGCGGAAGGCCTTGCAGACGAGTATCGTCGCCGACGTAGCCAACGGCTATTACAATCTTCTCATGCTGGATGCACAGCTGGGTATCGCGCGTGAAAATCTTGCACTGAACGACTCCACGCTAAGGATCATCCGGCTGCAATTCGACGCAGGAGACGTGACGGCCCTGGGCGTACAACAAGCGGCAGCCCAGGAACTGGCTGCCGCCGGACTCATCCCGCAATTGCAACAGAGCATCCTCTTGCAGGAAGACGCATTGAGCGTCCTGACGGGCAGGCTTCCCGGCGGAATAGCGCGGGGACGGAAACTGGAGGATATTCCGGTGAGAGATGACCTGTCGGCAGGCGTCCCTGCCGGAATGGTAAGCCGGCGACCCGATGTGCGCAGCTCCGAGCTGGACCTGACCATTGCCAATGCCAATGTCGGGATCACCAAGGCACAGCTGTATCCTTCGCTGATGATCACGGCGCAGGGTGGTCTGAATACCTTTACCGCCAGCAATTGGTTCAACATCCCCGGATCGTTGTTCGGTATGGTAGCGGGCGGCATCACGCAGCCACTGTTTCAGCGGCGACAGTTGAAGACGCAGTATGAGCTGGCAAAGGTGGATAGGGAAAAGACCGTGATCCGGTTCCGGCAGTCGGTGCTTATCGCCGTAGGCGAGGTCTCCGATGCGCTGGCCCGGATGGACAAGCTGAAAGAGCAGCGTGTGGTGGCGGCATCGCGGGTGGATACCCTGCGGCAAGCGATCGTCAATGCCGGCAGTCTGTTCCGCAACGGCATGGCGAACTATCTCGAGGTGATCACGGCGCAGAGCAACGTATTACAAAGCGAATTGGAACTCGCATCGATAAAGAAAGGACAATTGAGCGCAGAAGTGGAATTGTACAGAAGCCTCGGAGGAGGATGGAAATGATGGGCAGCCACCGGTCGCTAGAAATAGCGGCCGGTGTAACTGTCTTTTACCTTTTTCAGTCCCGCCGGCGTTCCAGCGTAGACCAGGCTGCCGCCTCCATCCCCCGCCTCGGGACCCAGATCGATGACCCAGTCGGCGGATTTGATCACATCCGTATTGTGTTCGATGACTAAAATGCTATGTCCCTGCCCGATCAGCGCGTCGAAAGACGTCAGCAGTTTCCTTATATCATGGAAGTGAAGACCCGTCGTCGGTTCGTCGAAGATAAAAAGGATATGCCCTTGTGCGCGGCCCTTGCCGAGGAAGGAGGCAAGTTTTACACGCTGTGCTTCGCCACCGGAAAGGGTGTCGGAAGACTGACCCAGTTTTACGTAGCCGAGACCCACGTCACTAAGCGGTTTTATCTTCTGGATGATATCCTTTTCATCTTTAAAGAATTCCAGCGCCTCATCCACACTCATCTCTAATATCTGGAAAATATTCTTTTCCCGGTAGTTGACCTCGAGTATCTCCTCCTTGAACCGGCGTCCATGACAGACCTCGCAGGTTAGGTGGACATCCGCGAGGAACTGCATTTCCACGACTTGTTCGCCCTCGCCTTTGCAGGTATCGCAGCGGCCGCCGTCGACGTTGAAGGAAAAATGTTTGGGCTGGAAACCCCGCATCTTGCTCAGCGGCTGACGCGCGAATAGATCGCGTATCTCGTCATAGGCCTTGATATAGGTGACGGGATTGCTGCGGGAGGATTTGCCGATAGGATTCTGATCGACCATTTCCACCTGCGAGATATCGTCGACATTACCCTTGATAGTCTTATGCAGACCGACCTTTTCGCCCGGCTCGCCCTTCAGCTTCTGCAATGCCGGATACAGTATCTGTTTTACCAGTGTCGTTTTTCCACTGCCACTGACGCCGCTGACGACGCACAGGACGCCGAGCGGTATCTCCACCGTCAGGTCCTTCAGGTTGTTTTGCCGTGCGCCTTCGATGATCAGGGACTGTTTCCATTTCCGCGGGGTGGCCGGCGGGGTGATAGCCAGCTCGCCTTTCAGGTATTTCCCGGTAAGGCTGTTCCCGTCATGGATCAGGGTCTCATAATCGCCGGCCGCAACGACCTCGCCCCCCAGATGGCTGGCCAATGGTCCCATATCGATGATATAATCCGCCTCGCGCATCATCATTTCATCGTGTTCGACTACGACTACGGTATTCCCCAGATCGCGAAGCTCCTTGAGTACGCGGATCAGCCGCTGCGTATCCCGCGAGTGGAGACCGATACTCGGTTCGTCGAGGATATACAATGAATTGGTGAGATTGCTGCCGAGACTTCGGGTCAGCTGGATGCGCTGGCTTTCGCCGCCACTGAGACTATTTGCCAGCCGATTCAGCGTCAGATAACCCAGTCCAACGTCCATGAGGGTTGACAAACGATGACGGATCTCGATGAGGATACGTTTGGCGATAGCCTGCTCGTGCGGTTCCAATTGCAGCTCTTCGAACCATTGGGTCAGCTGGACGACCGGAACCTCGCAGAGCTCTCCAATATGTCTGCCGCCGATCTTCACGTACAAAGCCTCTTTCCGCAGTCTGTAGCCCTTGCAATCGGGGCAATCGGTCCGGCCGCGATACCGGGACAGTAAAACGCGGTACTGTACTTTATACAGATTCCTTTCCACTTCCGCGAAGAACTCGTTGATGCCTTGCGCGTGCTCGTTGCCTTCCCAGAGTGTTTTATATTGTGTTTTGGAGAGATCGATCACCGGTTTATGGATCGGGAAGTCGAATTTTTTGGCTGCCTTGATGAACTGGTCCTTCCACCAGACCAATTTTTCTCCTTTCCATGGCGCTATGGCGCCTTCATACAGCGAGAGGCGTTTGTCCGGGATGACCAGATCGGGATCGATGCCCAACACCTGGCTAAAGCCTTCGCAGGTAGGGCAGGCGCCGAAGGGATTATTGAAAGAGAACAGGTTGGGGACAGGCTCCTCGAACGTAATGCCGTCCAGCTCAAACCGGTTGGAGAACGGAAGGGTCTTCGTACCATTGATCTCCAGCTGCATGGCGCCTTCGCCTTCATAAAATGCCGTGCCGACCGAATCGGCGATACGGTGAAGATCGTCTTCATCGAATGTTTTTGCGACGAGGCGGTCTACGAGGATCCAGGTGGACGGCGGGAGGTCGGGGGAAGGTTTTTCCATCAGATCCTCTATCCGCAGTGTCTCACCGCCGGCGTAGAGCCGGGAGAATCCTTTTTGGAGCAGGATATTGAGCTCTTCCTTCGTGTCCCGGTTCCGATGTTGTTTGAAGGCGGTGAGGAGGAGTACCTTATCGCCGGGTGCCAGTGCCGAGATGGCGGATACCACGTCGGTGACGTCATCCTTTTTTACGATCCTGCCGCTGACGGGTGAATAGGTCTTACCCACCCTGGCGAACAGGAGACGCAGATAATCATAGATCTCTGTCATGGAACCCACCGTGGAACGTGGAGTGCGGGTAATGACCTTTTGTTCGATGGCGATGGCCGGGCAGAGCCCTTTGATATAATCCACGTCGGGTTTGTCCATACGGGCCATGAACTGACGTGCGTAGGCGCTGAGGCTTTCCGCATACCGCCGTTGGCCTTCGGCGAACAGTGTGTCGATGGTCAGGGAAGATTTTCCCGAGCCGGACACGCCGGTAACGACCACAAGCTTGTTGCGGGGGATCGAAACATCGATATTTTTAAGATTGTGGACGCGCGCACCTTTAATAAAGATGGCGTCGGTAGATTCTGCCCTGATCAATTTCTCCTTTGCCTTCGGTTTTACCTTACTCGAACTTGCCATATATAATATAACAAACCTACACCAAAAAAGACGAAAGTTTCCCAAAAAAATTAGGAAAAAAATATCTACTCTTTTCGGAAGATTTCAGGCCGCGATAAGACAAATTAAGTGTTACCCTTACCGGTTTTGGGGAATTTGTAAAATTTGAAAACAAAAAAATTCCCAAAATGCTGTTTATTCCAAAAATTGTATATCTTTAAACTCTATTCATACAAGGAATAGTTGTACACAGAGGTAGTCGGATTGTGAATATCATTGAATAACTGTTAAAAAAGCGTTGCCTATAGAGTTAGCTTCTACACAGAAAAACCAAGCCATCTTAAAATCCAAAATATATCCTATCACCTTTTAAAACCGTAGAAGTTTATGACGTTGCTACGCAAAAAAACCGACCACGAACTTATCCATCAATTTAGGGACGGCGACTTACATGCTTTAGAGGCATTGATCGTTCGTCATAAGGATAAGCTGTACACCTCCATTCTCTTCCTCGTAAAGGACAAGTATCTCGCCGAGGACATTTTCCAGGACGTTTTGATCAAGATCATCGACACCATCCGTGGCGGCCGCTATACGGAAGAAGGCAAATTCCTTCCCTGGGCCATGCGGATCGCGCACAATCTTTGTGTCGATCATTTCCGGAAGGTCAAGAGGACCCCTGCCATCAAGACGAGCGATGACCGGGACATCTTCGAAGTGATCCATTTCACGGAAGAAGGCGCCGACACAAAGATGATGAAACGCCAGAGTCATGACAAGGTAAGGCAGATGCTCGATCTGTTGCCTGAAGACCAGCGTGAGGTGATCATCCTGAGGCATTATGCCGATCTTTCCTTCAAGGAGATTGCGGCATTGACCAATTGCAGCATCAACACTGCCCTCGGTCGCATGCGTTATGGCCTGATCAATCTGCGCAAGATGATGACTGAAAAAAAGATTGCTTTGTAAAAAATTTTACTCAAAGGATTGAAAAGATG
>DASYSV010000516.1:0-7882 GCA_036010185.1 Puia sp. | reverse complement strand
TAACAGATTTTTCGCCTCCTCATCCAGCTGCACAGGCGCCGTCTTGTACCGTTCGGCAAAGTCTACGGCGAACTTACGGAATAGCAACGGAATATCCTCCTTCCTGTCCCTCAATGCCGGCACCCGGATCGGTACGGTGCTCAGCCGGTAATAGAGATCTTCCCTGAATTTAGCCTTTTCCGTCAGTTCCAGCAGGTCCTTGTTCGATGCGGCGATCACGCGCACATCCGTCTTCTGCACCTTGGAGGACCCGACCCTGATGAATTCTCCGGCCTCCAGCACTCTCAGCAAACGGGCCTGCGTGCCCAGGGGCAATTCGCCGATCTCATCCAGAAAGATCGTACCCCCGTTCACCGTCTCGAAATATCCCTTCCGCGAATCCAATGCACCGGTGAACGACCCTTTTTCATGTCCGAAAAGTTCAGAATCGATGGTCCCCTCGGGGATGGCGCCGCAGTTCACCGCGATAAAGGGATTATGTTTGCGGGCCGACAAGGAATGGATGATCATCGAAAAGGCTTCTTTTCCCACCCCGCTCTCCCCGGCGATCAGCACTGTCAGGTCGGTAACTGCCACCTGTGCGGCAACCTGCAGGGCGAAGTTAAGTCCCGGAGAATTGCCTATAATGCCAAAACGGTTCTTGATTGATTGAATTTCCATAAACATCATTTATTCCGCCAACCGGCCGATCAGTGTCGCACCCGTACAGTCGACGATCTTCACTTCTACATAATCTCCTTTTTGAAGGTCCGATCCATTTTTCGGGAATACCACCATTTTATTCTGGCTATTGCGTCCCCGCCAGTCGCCGGCGCTTTTTTTCGAATCTCCTTCGATGAGCACGGTATATATCCTGCCTACATCCTGCTTGTTCTTTTCCAGGGAAAGCCGGTTCTGCAAACGAACGATCTCTTCGAGTCTTCTTTTTTTTACGGCTTCCGGTACGTCGTCCTGGTAGCGGCGCGCGGCCAGCGTACCCGGCCGTTCGCTATAGAAGAACATATAGCTCATGTCATAACGCGCGTACTCCATCAGGCCCAGCGTGTCGAGATGGTCTTCTTCCGTCTCGGTACAGAAACCCGCAATGATATCGGTGCTCAACCCGCAGTCCGGAAGAATGGAAAGGATGCGGTCGATCCTGGCCATATACCATTCGCGGGTATAAGTGCGGTTCATCAGCTGCAGGATGCGGGTAGAGCCGCTCTGAACGGGCAGATGGATATACCGGCAGATATTGTCATAACGCGCCATGGTATACAATACCTCATCGGTGATATCTTTTGGGTGCGAGGTCGAGAACCGGATCCTCAGCGACGGATCGATCCTGGCGACCATTTCGAGAAGATGAGCGAAATCGACAACCCGGTCATTAGCCTCATCCGGCCAATAATAACTGTCGACATTCTGCCCGAGTAGCGTCACCTCTTTGAACCCTCTTCTGAAAAGATCCTCGCATTCCCTGACGATTGAAACGGCATCCCGGCTGCGTTCGCGGCCCCTGGTAAACGGTACTACACAAAACGAGCACATATTGTTGCAGCCGCGCATGATGCTGACGAAGGCCGTTACCCCATTGCCATCCAGTCTCACGGGGGAAATGTCCGCATAAGTTTCTTCCCGGCTGAGCAATACATTCACCGCCTTCTGGCCGCCTCCGGCCTCGACGATCAACCCGGGCAAGGTCCGGTACGCATCGGGACCGACGACCATATCGACCAATTGCTCTTCTTCGAGGAATTTCCCTTTCAGCCGCTCGGCCATGCACCCCAGCACCCCGATCAGCATTCCGGGCCGGTCTTCCTTTATCTGACGGAAGAGCTGCAGCCTGTTGCGGACCGTGACTTCCGCCTTCTCGCGGATGCTACAGGTATTCAGCAGGACCAGATCGGCTTCTGTATAATTGCTTGTCGCACCATAACCGCTTTCCTGCAGGATGGAGGCGACGATCTCGCTGTCAGAAAAGTTCATCTGGCAGCCATAACTTTCGATATAGAACTTTTTCCGGAACTTCCCGGATTCCGTTGTGGCAGGTCGATAAGCCTCTCCTTGCCTTTCTTCATCGTGAACCTTGCTGGACAACGATTCAAGCATTTCTCTTTCAAGTTTTAGACGGCAAAGATAAGCAGAAAAGGAATTGGTCGTGACAATTTGGCAGCGCTTCCTGCATCAGAATAAAAAAGCCACCCGACGAAGTGGCCTTTGAATCTGACGATTGGAGCGGAAGACGAGGTTCGAACCCGCGACCTACAGCTTGGGAAGCTGTCGCTCTACCAACTGAGCTACTTCCGCGGAAAAAATGTCTGGCCTTTTTGCCGGCGAACCGGTGGTTCGTCCCGGTGCCGCTGAACTTCGTCAAAGACGACGTTGCGGCCGGGGGACAAAAATAAGGGCTTGCCGTCTTTTGATAAAAATATTTTTCAATCCTTCGGAACAGTCTTCAGATACCGCGCAGCCAACCAGCTATCTTTCAAAGGGATCAGCCAGCGGGTCTCCAGTTCGGCTTTTGTGGCGACGGTGTTGTTGAAATATTGCGTATCTGGACCGATGAATCCATTTTCGATGGCATAAGGTATTTGCGAAATCGGTACCATCTCGACCTTGTCCTTGATCCGGAAGGCCAGCATCAGCCGGTCGAACAGCGGTGTGCCGAAACGTTGTTCGATATCTTTTATCAGACGGACCGAGGTGTCGGTGCTGCATCCGCTGACGCCGGTGGCGGTCTCGTCGGCCATCAGCACGATGAATTGACCATAGAACAGATTGGCGTAGCCTTTGACGGGGGTACCATGAGACTTCCATTCGCGGACGAAGGTTTCCAGCATCTCTTCGATGACCAGGGCCTCCGATAAAAAGAACAGACGGGGGCTCTGATAGATCCAGACACGCGAGTCCGCCGCGAAGCCGGCCGGGATCAGATCGGTGTGTTGTGCATTCATGACGCAAAGATACAAAATTGGAGCGGGCGCCGTATAGGGCAGGGGCGACCGCCGGGCGCACGCTATTCGAGCGAAGCCGCGATCAGCTCCGCGATATCGAGCACCTTTACGGTGTCCTCTTTTTCTTCGTGCTTGACGCCATCCGTCAGCATGGTATTACAAAATGGACAGGCCGCCGCGATGACCTCCGCGCCAGTGCCGATCGCTTCACTGCTGCGTTCGAAATTCACGCGGGTCGATCCGCGTTCCTCTTCCTTGAACATTTGCGCTCCTCCTGCGCCGCAACACAGACCTTTGCTGCGGCAACGTTTCATTTCCACGAGCTCGGCATCGAGGGCTTCCAGCACTTTGCGTGGCGCCTCATAGATGCCATTACCCCGGCCGAGATAACAGCTGTCGTGATAGGTGATCCGCCGGCCTTTATACGGGCCGCCCTCTTTCAGCCTTATCCGCCCTTCGTCGATCAGCTGCTGCAAAAACACGGTATGATGAACCACCTCGTAATTTCCACCCAAAGCAGGATACTCATTGGCGAAGATATTGAAGCAATGCGGGCAGGCGGTTACGATCTTTTTTACACCATAATTGTTCAGCAACCGGATATTCTGGTAGGCCATCATCTGGAACAGGAATTCATTGCCGGCTCTCCTGGCGGGATCGCCATTGCAGATCTCCTCTTTGCCCATCACGGCATAACGGATGCCTACTTTATCCAGGATGGCGGCGAATGCCCTTGTTATTTTTTGCGCGCGCTGATCATAGCTGCCCGAGCATCCTACCCAGAAAAGGATCTCCGGACTCTCTCCTTTAGCGGCGAATTCGGCCATCGTCGGAACGTGCATGCGGGTAATTTTCCGTAAATCTAGCCAAACACTTCATTCATCGCAATTTATTTTGGAAAGCGATGATCCACCCCTAACTTTAGCCGCTAAACCGCAAAATATGGCAGGTGCTGAAGAACCGGAATGGGTACGCAACTATGATATGTGGTGCCATTTACCCGATGAAGAGTACGCCGCGCTGAAGATCGAGCATTCGGTGATCGAAGTGCCGAAGGGTGAATATGTTTATTTCGAGGCGTACAAGCACAACAAGATCTATTTTGTCAAAGAGGGAACGATAAAGATCGGGTATATCGACGATGACGGCAATGAAAAGGTCAAAGAGATCATCCGGAAGGGTGAGCTTTTCGGGCAATTCGGTCTGGAGCGCAATAACCTCCACGGCGAATTCGCCCAGGCTTATAAAGACGACGTGAGCATTTGTGCGTTCAATATAGACGATTTCGAGCGCCTGCTGAAGAGCAGACCCGACCTCGCGCTGAAATACAGCAAACAGGTGGGTGCAAAGCTTAGACAGATCGAGAACAGGCTTGTCAATCTGCTCAATAAAGACGTGAAGACCCGCCTCCTGCATTTCTTCTGGCAGCTGGTGGAACAGAACCTGGGCGAGAATACCGCGGAAGGTTTCTGTATTCCCAATTTCCTTACACATGAGGACATCGCCGGTCTCATCGGCAGCAGCCGGCAAACGGTGACAACCATGATCAACGAACTGGAGACGGAAGGCATCCTCTCCTATAATCGGCAGGAGATATGTTTCCTGGACGTAAAAAAATTGCAAACACGTATCCAACAATGATGAAGTTTCTTTTAGGAGGCCTGATGCTCCTGTCTGCGGCCGGCTGTCTGGCGCAACAATACAAACCTGCCGATCAGGGTTCGGAGATCGGGTTCGTGATCAAAAATTTCGGCATCAATACCAAGGGGACATTCAGCGGCCTGAACGGCAACATTGGCTGGTATCCGCGGCATACGGACTCCTGTCTTTTCGACGTCAGCATCGACGCCGCTACCGTGAATACCGATAATTCGATGCGGGACGACCATCTCAAAAAGGAGGCTTTTTTCGATGTGGAAAAACATCCGCGGATCCGGTTTGTTTCTACAAGCGTAACGGGCCCCGACAGGAAGGGGCATTATACGATCACCGGCAGGCTGACGATCAAGGATACGACAAAAGATATCTCTTTTCCTTTTCTTGTAACCGCATTGGGGGATGATCTGATTTTCAAGGGAAGCTTCACCCTGAACAGACGCGATTTCGATGTGGGCGGATCGAGCACGATCTCCAATCAGCTGACGGTATCGCTGACCGTGCTGGCGAAAAAGCAATAGGCGGGGCTCACCCTTCGGCCACCGGCGGGAGCCTCACTCCGCGATCCATTTGTCCCGGTCGTCCGGACTGAATTTCCAGGGAGCGAAATTGTTTTCGATATTGCCGAACAGGGCATTCCATTCCTGCGGCGCATTGCTGTCCTCCATGATGAGCGCCCTTCTCATTTCGATAATGATCTCCAGTGGACTGATACTGACGGGGCATTCTTCCACGCACGCGTTGCAGGTCGTGCAGGCCCTCAGCGCTTCGACGGGAATATAGTCGAGCAATGACTTTCCGTCATCGGTGAATTTGCCATTGGCATCGATGTTCCGACCCACTTCTTCGAGCCTGTCGCGCGTGCCCATCATGACCTTGCGCGGGGACAACACCTTCCCCGTGAGGTTGGCGGGACAGGCGGCGGAGCAGCGTCCGCATTCCGTGCAGGAATAGGCATCCAGCAGATTGCGCCAGCTCAGATCGAAGACATCTTTGGCTCCGAATCGGGGGGCGGGGGGGACGCTACCGTCGGCAGGAGCCGGAGGCGCAGTTTCGGGTTGCATCGCATACAGCACCTCGTTTTGAACGGAAGGCATGTTTCGGATACGCCCCTCCGGTTGCAGCCGGGCATAATACGCATTCGGAAACGCCAGGAGGATATGCAGGTGCTTGGAATAGGGCAGGTAGTTGAGAAAGGCCAGGATCCCGAGAATATGCAACCACCAGCAGGTGCGTTCCAGGACGACCAGCGCCCCGTTGCTCCAGCCGCTGAGCAAAGGATGCAGCCACTGTGAAAACCAAAAATCCCCCGTGATATGTGCGGCATAATGGTCATATCCACGGGACTGGAGCAGCGTATCGGCCGCGTTCATGGTGAGGAAGAGGGCCATGAGCGCCATTTCGGTCAGCAGGATGTAATTAGCGTCGCTTCGCGGCCATCCATCGAGGTCATGACTGATGAACCGGCGCAGCTTCACCACATTTCGCCGGCAGAAGAAAATAAAGCAGGCCAGGAAAACGCCTGCTGCAAGGATCTCGAAGGCATCGATCAGGCCCAGGTATAAAGGACCGGCAAAATAGAACAGACGATGCGTTCCCAGGATTCCATCCAGGACGATCTCCAGCACTTCCAGATTGATGATGATGAAGCCGGCATAGACGACGAAATGCATGACGGCGACCATCGGGTTCCGGAACATTTTTTTCTGTCCGAATGCAAGCAGGAGCACATTCTTCCACCGGCGTCCCGATTGTCCGGAATAGTCTTCATCCTTACCCAGCAGGATATTCCGTCTGACCCATCTGATCTTTTTGGTAAACAGGATAATGGCTGTTGCCAGGACCAGGAGGAATACGATCTGCTGCGAAAGGGCCATAGAAAAATTATTAATGGAACTAAGATAGGTGATTTGACGTAATAGCGTAATTTGGGTGCGACATGAAAAACTATATTCTTACGCAAGCCGTGGCGGACAAGAAACTACGCCGCATGGCTTATGAGCTATTGGAGAACAACTCCGGCGAAGAACAGCTGATCCTGGCGGGGATCAGGGAAAGCGGGAGCGTCATCGCCCGGAATATCCAGCGTCTTTTACAGGAGATAGCCGGCGACCGCCTGCGGACCCGGCTGATCACCATTACCCTCGACAAAAAAGAACCGGGCCCGGTTACGCTGAGCGAATCGCTTTCCTTCGACGGGCAGGTCATCGTCGTCATCGACGATGTCGCCAACAGCGGCAAGACCCTTTTGTATGCGATGAAACCATTTTTAGAGGCCCATCCCCGGAAGATCGAATGTCTGGTACTGGTGGAACGATCGCATAAAGCCTTCCCGATACAACCTGACTATACCGGATTGTCACTATCCACCACCCTGCAGGAGCATATTTATGTGGAAGTGGACGGCGACCAGGTCAGGGGAGCCTGGCTGGAATAGCGGTTCGCGGCATGCCGGCCGGAATCTTCGGGGGCGGCCTGACCAGGTGGCATTGTATCCACATCCAGTGGAAAATATCCGTTAAAAAAAGGCCGCTAACAGCGGATTTTCAGGCCAAAAGGGGTAAATTTGCCATCCCCCGATTAACCAATTATTGGGCCTTCGGGCCGACGGACCGGTGGTCCGTTTGGGTGTGATCATTGTTATGGATGATAATAATACTCCGACTGAGACGCAGGATAACAATCGCATTGTCCCTGTAAATATCGAAGAGCAGATGAAGACGGCCTATATCGATTACTCGATGTCCGTCATTGTGAGCCGTGCCCTTCCGGATGTCCGGGACGGACTGAAGCCGGTGCATCGCCGTATCCTCTTCGGCATGAATGAATTAGGCAATCACAGTAACAAGCCGTATAAGAAAGCGGCCCGTATCGTCGGGGACGTGATGGGAAAATATCACCCTCATGGCGATTCCTCCATTTTCGATGCCATGGTCCGCATGGCGCAGGAATGGAGCATGCGTTATATGCTTGTGGATGGCCAGGGTAATTTCGGTAACCAGGACGGCGATGGCCCTGCGGCAATGCGGTATATCGAGGCAAGGCTCCATCGTCAGGCCGAGTACATGCTGGAGGACATCGAGAAGGATACCGTGGATTTCCAGCCGAATTTCGACGATTCACTGCAGGAACCGACGGTACTCCCCACTCGCCTGCCTCAGTTGCTGATGAACGGCTCCAGCGGCATTGCGGTCGGGATGGCCACCAATATGATGCCGCACAACCTGTCGGAGTGTATCGACGGCTGCGTGGCCTATATCGACAAACGCGATATTTCGATCGAAGAGCTT
>DASYSV010000505.1:0-2470 GCA_036010185.1 Puia sp. | reverse complement strand
GGTGTTCTTTCATTCTACAGCGATTCGAGTCGAAGGGATTTGCGGAGAACTTCATGCTTTCGGTGAGGATCAGCGATGCGAAGGAATTTCATGAGATGGTGATCGGGAAGAAGTTAGCGGAGCGGTTTGGCATTCGGGTTGGAAATGTTTCTCAGCAGCCTTATGGAAAGGAAGTGAATATTATTGATATCGCAGGGGTCTGCTGGCATTTTATTGAATAAGATAATGGATTTGGTTTTGTGGAAGTGCTGGCCGTGGCGCCGGGTCTTCCGGTGGGATCGCTCCATCTATCGGGCCGGGGCTTTCCAGGTGTTGAGCTTTGAATGCTTGCCGATCAGCTCAAAATCGTTGTCCGAGTGAACTATCGGTGCGGAGAATTCAATGGCATAAAAGGCAATCAGGCAGTCATTGCTTTTTCGAATAGTTACCCCTTTTTTCCGTAAGCCTCTGTACAATTCTGCGGCGCCGATTGCTGCCTGTACCGGCGGAAGTTGTAATACGGTGAAATAGGATAATATCTCTTTGACCTGCCGGTATTGTGCATCTTCGCGAATGCCCTGCAGGACTTCCTGCAAGATGGTGGGAATTAATAATATCTGATCTTCCTGCTCAATGTAGGAGGTTAGCAGATTGGTCCTTGCATCGTTTTTACCGATGAAAAAGTCAATCCACACTGAAGTGTCGAATATTAAGGGCTCGTTCATAACCTACGCATGTCCTTTAAGTTCCCTTCCCAGGAGACCCGGCCTTTTAGCTTGAGCAATTCCTTTTTTTTCATGGCCGCAACATAGTTTTTGAGGGCTTCTTCAACGACTTCCCTTTTCGTCTTAAGCTTGCTCAGCCTGATGGCTTGCTTTACAAGAACGTCATTCAGTTCGATATTTGTTCTCATGTCTTTTGACTTTATGTGTAAAAATAATAAAAATTATACACATTGTAACGAATTAGATTTGTAATTTGTTTGGGTATATGACGAAAGATTTGAAACGATTCATCGCAGCACAGGAGCGGGATTATCCCGTGGCGCTGGCCGAGATCCGCGCCGGGAGGAAGCGGAGTCACTGGATGTGGTATATTTTTCCGCAGCTGGAGGGGTTGGGGCATAGTCCGATGGCGCAGCGATATGCGATCAGTGGTGCGGAGGAGGCTGCGGCATATCTGGCCGATGATGTGCTGGGGCCGCGGCTGGTGGAGATATCGCGGGCGTTGATGGGATTGGCAGGTAGTGATGCGACGGCGGTCATGGGGACGCCGGATGATCTGAAGTTATGGTCGTGTATGACGCTATTCTCGATGGTACCGGGCGCCGATAAGGTTTTTTCGGAGGTGCTTGGGAAATATTATGGGGGACGGAGAGATGAAAGGACGGTGGAGATGTTGCGACATTAGGGGCGGCGGATGATGAGTGAACAGCGCCAGGGGCGGCGGATGGATGAGCGATCAGCGCTAGGGGCGGCGGATGATGCGATCGTAAAAGCCGCCGAAATTATTTTGGCGGACGCCGTCTTCGCGGAAGAATTTGCCGGGGAAGCCGAGATCGATGGCGCTGGCGGCGTCGAGTTTCCGGAGATCGTGTTCGGAAAGGGTGAGATCGATAGCGCGGAGGTTTTCCTGCAGCTGATCAGGACGAGTAGCGCCTACGATGGGAATACAGTCGAAGCCTTGCTGGCGGGTCCACTGAAGCGCTACGTGGCTCGGCTCGACGCCCCGCTGTTCGGCGATGGCCATGACCTCGCGGGTGATGCGTGTACTGTTTTCGTCGCGGCGATTGCTCTCGGCTTTGACGCGGCCCTGACCACCACGCAGGTACTTGCCGGTAAGCGCGCCGCCGGCCAGGGGCGCCCATGGAGTCACCGTCATACCGAAATGTTTGGCCATGGGGATCAGGTCGCGTTCGGGGCTGCGTTGCAGGAGGCTGTATTCGACCTGTAAGGCGATGAATTGGCTCCAGCCTTTCAGCTCGGCGAGCGTATTGCCCTTGCTCACGACCCATGCGGGAGTGTCGCTGATGGCCGCATAGTTGACCTTGCCCTGACGGATGAGGTCGTCGATGCCCCTGAGCACTTCGTCGATGGGGGTGAGATCATCCCAGATGTGAAGATATAGCACGTCGATGAAGCCGGTTTGGAGACGTCTAAGGCTATGCTCGACGCTGCGCATCATGTTCTTCCGGTTGTTGCCGCTGGCGTTGGGGTTGGTAGTATTATCTTTCAGCGAATATTTGGTGGCGATGACGAAATAATCGCGGTCGCGGGTGCCGATGAATTCGCCGATGATCTTTTCGCTGGTGCCCAGCTTATAGATGTTGGCGGTGTCGAGGAAATTACCGCCGGCATTGGCGAAGGCGTCCATGATGTCGAAACTGGTGGATCTGTCCGCACCCCATCCGGATTCAGTACCGAAGCCCATGGTGCCAAGACAAAGTTCGGAGATTTTGAGACCGCTACGTCCGAGGAGTTTGTATTTCATG
>DASYSV010000463.1:0-23504 GCA_036010185.1 Puia sp. | reverse complement strand
CTGGGCGACAAAACGTTGGCGTACCATTCCAGCATCGGTTGTCCATTCACGTGCTCATTCTGCGCGGTGGTTCCCATCTATGAAGCAAGATGGAAGGCCAAGACGGCCGAACAGGTCTATCGGGACATCAAATTCATAAAGGACAACTGGGGAGCCGACGGCATCGAATTTCACGATAATAATTTTTTCGTTTCCGAGAAACGTGTAACGGAATTCGCCAGACTGATCCTTCCTGAGAAGATGAATTGGTGGGGTATGGCGAGGATCGACACGATGGACAAATGGAAGGACGAATCGCTGGCCCTCATCCGCGAAGCGGGATGCAGGATCATTTTCTTCGGAGCGGAGAGCGGCAACGACTCGGTTTTGAACCAGCTGGATAAGGGCGGCACGCAAAGTGGCGCGCAGATCCTGCGTTTTGCCCAGCGGTTGAAAAAGTATGACATCATACCCGAATACTCTTTTGTGCTGGGGGTACCCGCCCCGACGCCCGAAAAGGTCATGGAGCAGATAGATTTCGATATCAATTTTATCAAGAAGGTGAAGGCCGTCAATCCATCCACCGAAATCGTATTGTATACTTACAGCCCGGTTCCTACCGAAGGTTCCGAATTGTTCGAACAGGTAAAAAAAGCCGGGTTTACCTATCCGGAAAAGCTGGAGGACTGGATGACGCCGCAGTGGGAGCGATTCGATCTGCGGAAAAACCCGCTCACACCCTGGCTTCGACCGGAGATGATCGACAAAATAAGAGATTTCGAAACCGTATTGAACGGGTATTATCCGACCGTTTCCGATATCCGGCTGAATTCCCTGAAAAGGAAGGTAGTACGGTTGTTGTCGGCGATCCGCTATCGGACAGATCTGTACAAACACCCTTATGAAATAAAACTGCTGCATAAGATCTGGCGTTACCGTCAGCCGGAGATACAGGGTTTTTAAAAATGGCAGACGAAACAGTTGTCCCTCAATGGGAAAAGGGTGTAGTCAACCCCGAATTTTTTAGTGCTTTGGGCATCCTTTGGGATCAAACCGACGTTTATTCTAGCGGTTCCCTAAACATTAGCTAAAATCTTGAAAATGAACCTACCGGATTCCTCCATTTTAACCAATATTCAGGTCCAGGGTCACACCAGGTTGGGGGAGATGTTGTTCGAAAAACAATATATCCAGGTGCGATCGCTGGAAGGCAGACTGTATACGGACCAGGAATTGCTCCATCTGCCCGACATCGAACCCGGACACCCCCATTTCAGGGAATGGCAAACCAGGAGGCGATCCACCCGCCGTCTTCTCCGGTACCTGTCCACCCGCAGAGCCTCGATGGACATCCTCGAGATAGGTTGCGGCAATGGCTGGCTGTCGCACCAATTAGCCGAGCTGCCGGGTACGAGGGTCACGGGAGTCGATATCAATTTTACCGAGCTGCAGCAGGCGGCCCGGGTATTCAATAACGATCCTAATCTGCGTTTCATCCACGGGGATATCCGTTCGGGGATACTGGAAGACCGAACCTTCGATGTTATCCTGTTTGCCGCCTCCCTGCAGTATTTCCCTTCGGCAAAAAAAATACTTCATCTGTGTTTGTCGTATCTGAAGCCGGGCGGTGAGATCCATCTGCTCGATACGCCCTTTTACCGGCCCGAGGAAGTGCCTCTGGCGGCCCGCCGCACCCTGGCGTATTATACGTCTTTCGGCTACCCCGAGATGGCGGACTATTATTCGCATCATTCTTTCACCGATATTCGTTCTTTCCATTATACCATCCTCTATAATCCTAAAGATTTCCGCAACCGGTTTTTCCGGTCGAAGGCCCCTTTTCCCTGGATTCGTATAAGAAATAATTGAAGACGATGCATTTTCCGCCGTTGCTGCATACGTTACGACGTTACCGGACACTCCAGACCGACAGAATATCCGCCCTGCCGATCGTTATCCTTATGCCCCACAGCGCCTGCAATTGCCGGTGCGTGATGTGCGATATCTGGAAGGGCAACCCCCATCTCCGGCAGCTGACGGAAAAAGACGTGGAAGGGCTGATGGACAGTCTGCGCCGTCTTGGGACCCGCCAGGTATTGATGTCCGGCGGCGAGGCGCTTCTCAACCGCAACTTCTTCGCTCTTTGCGATATCCTGAGACGCGAGGATATCAGGATCACCTTATTGTCCACCGGGCTTCTTTTGGGAAGGCATATGGACGATATTTTGGAAAAAGTAAGCGACGTCATCGTCTCGCTTGACGGCGACGAGGCCCTTCATGACCAGATCCGCAACACACCCGGCGCATTCCGGAAGTTGAAAGAAGGGGTCGCGGAACTTCACTCCCGGCGGCCGGATTTCCGGATCACGGGACGTACGGTCATCCACCGGTGGAACTTCAGGTCCTGGCCTGCCATCATCGATGCAGCCCGTAATATGGGTCTGGACCAGATCAGCTTTTTGCCCGCCGACGTCACGAGCGAAGCCTTCAACCGCAGCGATCCCTGGGATCAGCCCCGGCAGAACGAGATACTGCCTTCGAAGGAAGAGTTGCCTCTGTTGCAGGAGATCCTGCAAGAAGTCATCCGGGATCATGCCGGGCTATTCGCAAGCGGGTTCATCGTGGAGTCGCCGGAAAAGTTGCTTAAGATCGGGCAGTACTATACGGCCTCCTATGGCCTGAATCCTTTCCCCTTTAAAAAATGCAATGCGCCCTGGGTGTCGGCGGTCGTGGAGGCCGACGGCTCGGTGCGTCCCTGCTTTTTCCTTCCGTCTTTGGGCAATATCCGCGAGCAGTCGCTGATGGATATCCTCAACAGCCCCTCGGCCGTCGATTTCCGGAAGACGCTGGACATGGAGGAGAACCCGACCTGCAAGCGTTGTGTGTGTTATCTTAATCTTCCACCAAGAGCCGTATTATGAACAGCATCCTTTTTTCCCATTCGTATTTCATGCGGTATGACCCTAAGCAATGGGCGATGGGTCAGCCTTATCCGCCGCTGGCGACCATTGGCGCCGCTGCGCTTCTGCGGCAGTATGGATACAGGGTCTCGCTGTTCGATACGCAACTGATCGGGAGCCCCGAAGAGCTGTCACCGCGTCTGGCGGCCGTACGGCCCGATGTCTTCGTCCTGTATGACGACGGATTCAACTACCTGACCAAAATGTGTCTGACCAATATGCGCGAAGCGGCATTCCGGATGGTCGGCCTGGCGAAACAGCAGGGTGCCATCGTAGTGGTCTCGAGTTCGGACTCCACGGATCACTACCAGCAATATCTCGAAAGGGGCGCGGATTTCGTACTCCTTGGAGAAGGCGAGCAGACATTGCTGGAGCTGGTCAACGCCTTTCGCAACGGGATCGGATATACGGAGATTGCGGGGCTTGCCTTCCTGCAGGGTCAGCAGCCGATGAGGACGGCGCCCCGGAAAGTGATGAAAGACCTCGACAGCCTGCCTATTCCGGCCTGGGACCTGGTCGATATAGAAAGCTATCGCGCCATCTGGATGCGTCATCACGGATATTTTTCCCTGAACATCAGCACTACGCGCGGCTGCCCGTTTAAATGCAACTGGTGCGCCAAACCCATCTATGGCAATCGTTACAATGCCCGTTCCCCGCGCCACGTCGTCGAGGAGGTCAAATGGTTGAAGACGCATACCGGTTTCGATCATATCTGGATGTGCGACGATATCTTCGGACTCAAACCGGGCTGGGTCGACGAATTTGCCGATCTGATCGAAAAGGAGGGGCTGCATTTCCGGTTCAAGATACAGTCGCGGGCAGACCTGCTGCTACAGGAGAATTACGTACGGGCGCTGGCGCGTGCCGGCTGCGAGAACAGCTGGATGGGCGCGGAGAGCGGATCGCAAAAGATACTCGACGCGATGGACAAGGGGACGACTGTCGGCCAGATAGAGGCTGCGACGCGTCTTTTGCGGGAGCATGGCATCCGGCCGTCGTTCTTTATACAGTTTGGCTATCCCGGGGAGACGAAAGCCGATATCGACATGACCATCCGGATGATCAACCGACTGCTGCCCGATAGCCTCGGGATATCGGTTTCGTATCCGTTGCCGGGAACCGTTTTTTATGAAAGGGTCAAAACCGACCTGAAAGAGAAAAGCAACTGGACGGACTCCGACGAGCTGAAGCTGATGTTCAGCAATACCTATTGCGCTGCCTTTTACAAGCAATTGCACCGGTATGTCCATCGGAGCTATGGCTGGCATCTCGCCTTGCGCCAGCTGGGCCAGATGGCCCTGCGACCCGCGCGGATCACGGGGGGGCGTCTCAGGATGGCGGCATCATTGGCCTGGCAGCTACCGGCAGCCATCGTGGCCCGGATCCGACTAAAAAGACTGGAACATGCCTAGCGAAGACCTGATAAATGAAAAACAAGCGGCTGCCGCCTTCAGCAAACAGGCGCCGGTATTCGACGGGTACGATGCGACCAATACCATCATCCAATACAAACGTCAGCGGGTGCGGGAGCATGTTATGAGCCTGCTGCGGCCCGAAAGCCGTATTCTCGAGCTGAATGCCGGCACCGGCGGGGATGCGGTATTCTTTGCGCGTCTTGGTCATCGCGTGCATGCCACCGATATAGCGGAAGGAATGCAGGTGAAGCTGAAGGAAAAAGTGAGAGACCTCGGTTTGCAGGATAAAGTGACGGCCGAGCTTTGCTCGTTCACCGCGCTGGCCGGGCTCCGGGATAAGGGCCCTTATGACCTCATCTTTTCCAATTTCGCGGGGCTGAACTGCACGCGGGAGCTCGACCGGGTCCTGCGCTCGCTCGGCCCCCTGTTAAAACCGGGCGGGGTAGCGACGCTGGTGATACTGCCGAAATTCGCGCTCTGGGAAATGCTGCTCTTGTTCAAGGGCAGGTTCCGAACAGCCTTTCGCCGTTGGAGGGCCGGTCGCAAAGGCGCTCCGGCGCGCGTGGAAGGGGTCAGTTTCCGGTGCTGGTATTATTCACCTTCCTTCGTGATCCGCACGCTAAAGGACTCGTTCGATCTCCTGCACCTGGAAGGGCTTTGTACCATCGTGCCACCATCGTATATCGAACATTTTGCCGAACGTCATCCGGCAGCATACGGCTGGTTGTGCCGGCGTGAAGACAAATGGAAAAACAAATGGCCCTGGAGATCGATCGGGGATTATTATATTATTTCGCTGAGAAAGAAACCGGATCGACCGCCACTTCATTGAGCTTTTGCTGGTATAGCAGCAGGATCCGTTGCTGGAAGATGCCGGGGTCGGGACGACTAAAATGGAGTCCGCACTGGAGGGTCATCGGATCGCCCTTCATGTTTTTGTAACCCCTTGAAGTCTTGGTTTTCCACCGGCTATCCGTAAGCCGGCGAAGATAATCTTCGAGAAGGGACCCCAGGCGGTTGTTGAATAATCTTTCGAGACCACGTTTCAGCAGGGAGGATCGGTACGGGCCATCGGCCTCCCGCTGACGGTCCCGGTAATGCGGGAGATACTGGCAGGTCCAGTTGTTGGCCTGGAAGAATTGGGTGAGGCCGCCGTTGCCACAGGCGGGCATCAGCGTGAGGAGCTCGATGGCGGTGAATATGTTCTTTTCCTTTATTTCCAGGGCTTCCTCGTCGATAAAATAGTTCATGCAATAGCGATGCTGGCGTCCGCGGAGATAGGTCAGCTTTTTAAAGAGATGCATGATGGTCCGCGCGATCCAGAGACGGTTGGCCTTCGTGATGATGAAATAGTCGATGTCGGCGTTCTTATCGGCACAACGTTTGGAGAGAGAGCCGGAGATGCAGACGCCCCGTACGAACGGGAACTGGTAAAGAAAACGCGCACCGCGGGCGGCTATGCGCAACAGTTCGTCCGCGTGCACCTCTCCGCGAAGTCTTTTTTCCGCCAGCTCCGGGTCGTTTCGCAGCGAGTAAAAGGTCCCGGTTCCCAGACGGTAGAGACGGCCTTCTTTTGTGAGGCGGGTCAGCTCATGGTCCACCTCTTCCTCCCCTGCATCTGTGTCGAGGAAATAGCGAATGTCCTCGCGAGTCAAAGGGTAGCTGAACAGATCGAAATACGCTACTGTTTTCAGGATGCTCGATCGAAGTGCCATAATTATAGAACGCAATGGGGAGGACATCGGTTGCCGGGGCAACCGGCGGAACGCAGGCTGCGTTCATTTCATATATGATCAAACGGTTTTTCGACCTGGCGGTGTCGATCGCGGTTATCCTCTGTATCCTGAGCTGGCTGATGCCGGTGCTGGCCTTGCTGATCCTCCTGGATTCGGGCGGACCTGTTTTTTTCGTTCAGAAAAGAGTGGGCAGACAGGGTCGCCCATTCAATTGCTACAAGCTGAGAAGCATGGCCGCCGGAAGTATCACGCGTTGCGGAGGCTGGCTCCGGCGCTCGCATCTCGATGAGCTGCCCCAATTCTTCAATGTATTATTAGGGTCTATGAGCCTGGTCGGTCCCCGGCCTTATATGCCTTCCGATTGCCGCGTCTTTGCGGACATGGTCGACGATCCGGATAGCCGCCATCGCGTCAAACCCGGAATAACGGGAATGGCACAATCCAAAGGACTGCACGAGACCTCCTGCGATCCGGACATCGTACGCCAGAGGTATTATTGGGATAACTGGTATGTCGAAAATGCGGGATGGCTGCTGGATCTTCGTATCCTGGGTCGTACCGCGCTCAATCTTTTTCCGCGAGACCCTGCCGCGGTGCCTGGATCACCTTTCTCTGCTTCAGATCGTATTTCTGTCCTTCCCCTAGAAAAAAGAAAGGCCCCGATGAGAGGTTAGCGCTTTTCGTGATCGTCGTATAGTCGTAGATCGCTACGTAGGACTTGCCGATGACCTGTAGGGTATCGCCTTTTACGAGGATCGCTGTGGCTTCGTCAAGACCGATGCCGATAAGCTGTGGCGCCTTCTCGATGAGATTGACGAGATCGAATTCCCGGTTGCGTCTCAGCAGGTGCTGGTCGATGACCGAATTCTTCAGAAACCCGAGACCCTGGGTATGATCTCCGATGAGGATCTCCGAACCTCTCGTATCACCGCGCCAGAGAAATGAGCCCTGTATGGAGGCGCCGGCCGAGCTGCCGGCGATGACGCCGCCCCGGTTGAGCACGTCGAAAAAGGCCTGGTGCGTCAGCGTATTCAGATAACTATCGGCTATCCGCCATTGCCGTCCACCCACAAAATAGACACCTGTCGCGCGTTTCAGCGGCTCGATGAATTTCTCGGAATTGGCTTCGCGCAGCGAGGACGTATGTAATAGCACGACATCGGAGATGCCCGTCTGTTTCTTCACCACATCGACGTCTTTCTGATCATAAGCCGCACTGTCGCCGGAGGCGGTGGTCACCACCACGATGTGCGCCTTGTCTTTCCCACCCGCCAGTTCGGTGAAGGTATTCCAGATGGAGGCCGTCGAACCGACATTGCCGCCGATGATGAGCAGCGATCCGTGTTCGGGACCATGACGCGTAGTAGAAGGATGTACGGTCAGCGGAGTGGGCTGACAAAAAGAAGCATGACCCAGGGTCATGCCGATCAGAAAGAGGCTGTATTTTCTCATGCTTTTGCGTATTGCTCCGTTATGATCGCGTCTGCAAAGCGCTCCATCTCCTCCAGTTGCGGGCTGCATTGCAGCAGGAAGAAATCCACGCCCTGATCGGCGAATTCACCAATCCGGTCCTGCACCTGCGCCGGCGAGCCGATGAGGCCCGAACGGAGTCCCCTGTTGGACACCGAATAATCTTCCAGCGACACCTTTTGTTCTAACTGCGTACCCGCCAGCCATTGCTGATAATTGTGATACCCCGGGCTGCCCGGACGGACATCGGTGATCCTGGCGAGCTCGCGTTTGACTTCGGCGTCGCTGTTCCGGATGATGCTGTAGGCGGCCACGCCATATCGCATCTGCGGCAGCCCCTTTTTCTCCCTTCTTTCCTTCAGATCCCTGATCCGCGCGCCGATGGTGGCGGGCTCGTCGCCATGCATGACATATCCGTCGCAGGTGGACGAGATCAGGTCTTTTGCCGCCTCGGATTCTCCGCCGGCATAGATCTGCGGTCTCGGTCTCGATACCGGTTTAGGCTGCAGCGTATTGTCGGTCACCTGGTAAAATTTCCCCTTGTAGGTGAAACCGTCCTGGTTCCAAACGCCGTTGAGAACGGTGAGCCATTCGGCCGTACGCGCATAACGATCGTCATGCTGCTCGAAGCCCACACCGTATTTGGTGGCCTCGTCGCGCCACCACGAGGAGACGACATTGAGCGATAGCCTGCCGTTGCTGATATGGTCGATATTCGCCGCCTGTTTGGCCAGCAGGGCGGGATTGTGAAAGGTGGGTCGCACGGCGACCATGAGCTCCTGTTTGCGGGTGACGGCAGCCAGCGCCGCCGTCGTCGACCAGGCATCCAGCGATGGCGCATGTTCACCCTTGATATCGTTGAGGTTCAGCTCTGCAATGAGCGAAAGATCGAAGCCGATCTCTTCGCTGCGGATCGCCAGCTTTTTCACATAGTCCCAGGTGGGTTGCATGTTTTCATCGTCCACGTTTCTCAGCCAGCCGCCAAAAACGGGCATCCAGTATCCGTATCTCATTCGAATGGTATTTATGCGTGAGACATCTGCGCCGAGCCCAGGCGGCTGGAAGCCGCCCGACCGCAGGTCAAAAATTAGCGTGAGGGCGATGCGCATTTTTTTTCGCGAAAGCATCGCCCTTACGGATACCCGCGCGTTTTTCGAGGTAATCGACCAGCTTTTCGTGCGGATTGAACCCGATGACATTGACGGCATCCGCCACGAAATTCGAGAGCGCATTGACATCATAGTACAGCAGTGCTCCGTCCCGGTCGTCGACGATGTATTCTATGCCGCCTACGTCGATGCCCGAGTGCTGGACAAGCGTTTCCACCGCATGGATGACGGTGGATGGCGGGGTATAGCCTTCCACCTTCAGTCCGCTCTTCGGGGCCTCGAGCGCGCAGGCATTCCGCACCAGCTCGACCCCTGTACTCGTCTGACAAATATCCGCGGGGCAGAGATTGAACGTGTCGCCCGTGAGATGAACACGTATGGCATATAAGAATTTGCCGCCGAGCGTTTCCACGCGTGTGATATAGCCGCCCCGCGCAGGGATGAATTCCTGCAACAGTGCGGTATGGTCGACGCCAAAGTTCATTTCACCGGCAGCTGCGCCCCGCAGGTCTTCCAATGTTTGATATTTGGTGATGCCCGCACCGCTGCCGCCGATGTTCGCTTTCACCACCACGGGGAAACGCAGTCCTTCCGCGGCGGCTATCAGCTGCAAAGGGTGATTGACGACATGGGCCCTGGGATAGGGTATGCCGAGCGATTGCATCAGCATCAGCTGCATGGCTTTCGACGTCTCGAATGTCCATGCCTTGTGGCCATTGACGACGGGTACCTGGTGGTATTCGAGATATTTCAGATAGTTGAGCGTATAAAAGATCCCCTGCGTTCCTTCCCGCAGATAGGCAGAAGGGCTCATTCTGTTGAAAAATAATGCGTAATCCGGAGCGGGTGCCTCGATGGCGAACTGGTGGGCTGCCGGATTCAGACGCGTGTACGGAATTCCGCGATTGTCCAGCTCGTTGAACAGGGGCCGGAACCAATCGGGATGTTCATGGTAGATCGCGATGGGTGACATGTACGATAGTTTATTGACGTAACGGCAAATATAACCCAAATCGGGGTTGTTTGGCGGGACTACGGGAAATATTAGGGCCGATGGCTTATCTTCGACACATGCTTAAAGCCTTGTTGTTTATCGCGTTGTCGACGTCCGTTTCCCTGGTCGCGCGGGCGCAGTCCATTCCGTATACTTCCTGTCCCGGCTGCTGGAATCCCGATTCGCTGGGCAACCATCGCGCCGCTATCGACTTTCGCGGTCCCGGCGCCGTCGCCCATGTCAATCTGCCCTGGCGTCTTCGGGTCGCCGATCCCGCGGCTCATCGGATCATCGTACAGGATGCGGTCACCGGCGCGCGGGTTAGGAATGCGACTACGGGTGTCCTTACGCGTGAATCGGGGGGCGTGTTTTTCGAGCCGGTTTCGGGTAAGGGGCTTTATTACGTTTATTATTTGCCTTATCGTAACGAAGGACGTAGCAATTATCCGAAGGGGGTTTATTGGCGTCCGGATACGACGGCTGCACCGCAATGGCTCGCCGCATTGAATCGCACCGGTCCCGTCAACTGTACGGTTACTGCATTCCAGAGCATCGACTCTTTCAATACCTGGTATCCGATGGAGGTGATCGCGACGGCGAAAGAGACGGCTGCGTTGAAACAGAAATATGCCGGCAAGACCTTTCTTGTTTTCCCGGAAGACCGCGAACATTCCATCCGGATGCGCGATGATCTGCCTTACCGCTGGATCGCTAAAGGCCCGGGCAATGCCGTATCGGGCAACGCCTCGCGCGGGGAATGGTTTGCGTGGCAGCTGGGCGTTTATGCATTGAAGGATATTCAGAACGTGCGGGTGAATTTCAGTGCGCTGACAGGCCCTGGCGGCGTTATGCTGGATAAAATCAGCTGTATCAATACCGGAGGGATAAGTAATGACGGAAAGCCGTTCAGCAAAGACGTCTCCGTAAGCGCCGGACAGGTACAAGCCCTGTGGTGCGGGGTCGATATTCCGCGGGATATCGCTTCCGGCGTTTATAGAGGGGTCGTGACTGTTATCGCAGGCGGTGCCCAATGGAAGGGGCAGGTGACCCTGCGGGTAGGGGAGCAGCAGGTGAGCGACGGCGGGGCGGCAACCCCGGCGAAGATGACGCGGCTGAAATGGCTAAACTCCACTCTTGCCCAGGAGAACACCGTGATCGCACCCTATACTCCGCTGACGATCTCCGGCGACACGCTGATCGGCCTGTTGGGACGCGACATCAGGCTTACGGCACAGGGTTTCCCCGAACAGATACGCACCTTTTTCACGCCCGAAATGACATCCATCGGCACCCGGCCGAATAGCCTCCTCGCGGAGAACATACACTTTCATTTTACGCGAGCTTCCGACGGAAAGGACATCCGGCTGAAGGGTCCCGGTGTGCATTTCACGGAAAGAACGCCCGGTACGGTGCGCTGGGAGGCCACCAGCACCTCGGATGAAGTAAGAATGGACGTCAGCGCCTCGCTCGAATTCGACGGCTTCCTTGCCTATACCGTCAGGGTCACGGCGTTGCAGGACCTCGAGCTAAAGGATATCACGATGCACATCCCTTTCGAAAAGGCTGCGACGACCTATATGATGGGTCTGGGACGCAAAGGCGGCTACCGGCCGGACAGTATGTATCATTGGAAGTGGGATGTTGCACATAAGAACCAGGACGGCGCATGGATCGGAACGGTCAATGCGGGTTTGCAATTTTCTCTGCGCGACGAACGCTACGTCCGCCCTCTGAATACCAATTTCTATCTGCAAAAGCCCCTGATCGATCCCTCGTCGTGGGACAATGGCGGCAACGGCGGTATCGACATCGGCGTCAAGGGGAAATCGATGCTGGCCAACAATTACAGCGGCCATCGTCTGATGAAAAAAGGCGACACCCTCTATTATAATTTCAATCTGCTGATCACGCCTTTCCATCCGCTGATTACCGATGCGCAGTGGGCGATGCGTTTTTATCACAAATATGACGACCCGAAGCGGGTAGCGGCTACGGGCGCCACCGTGATCAATATCCATCACGCCACACCCATCAACCCGTGGATCAATTATCCTTTTATCGAATGGCGCAGGATGAAAGGGTATATCGACACGGCGCACGCGTTGGGGTTGAAAGTAAAGATATATAATACCGTACGCGAATTGTCGGATCATGCCTATGAGCTGTTCGCGCTGCGCAGTCTCGGGCACGAGATCTATTCGGCCGGACCCGGCAAGGGTTTTTCCTGGCTGCAGGAGCATGTGGAGGACGACTATATCCCGGCCTGGTTCGTCCCTGAGATAAAGGACGCCGCGATAATAAATTCCGGGATGAGCCGCTGGCATAATTATTATGTGGAGGGCATGAACTGGCTGGTGAAAAATGTAGGCATCGATGGTATCTATCTCGACGATGTCGCGTTCGATCGTGTCACGATGAAACGTATCAAGCGTGTGCTCACAGAAGACGGCCATCCCGGGATCATCGATCTGCACTCCGCAAATCAGTACAATCCGCGCGACGGATACAACAATAGCGCCAATCTTTATATGGAGCATTTTCCCTATCTCAACCGCCTGTGGTTCGGCGAATATTTCGATTATGAGCATAACCCGCCCGATTTCTTCCTTACGGAAGTGAGCGGTATCCCGTTCGGATTGATGGGTGAGATGCTGCAGGGCGGCGGCAATCCCTGGAGGGGAATGGTCTATGGCATGACTAACAGGATGCCCTGGTCGGACAATGCGGACCCGCGCCCGATCTGGAAAGCCTGGGATGAGTTCGGGATGCAGGGCACGGAGATGATCGGCTATTGGAGTCCGTCCTGCCCGGTGAATACCGGCCGAGGGGACATCCCTGTCACGGTCTACCGTAAAAAAGGAGCTGCCCTGATAGCGCTGGCTTCCTGGGCGCCGGAAGATACCGTGATACGGCTGAACATCGACTGGCAGCGTCTGGGGATCGATCCGGCGCATGCGACGATCGAAGCGCCGGCCATCACCAATTTTCAGCCCGCACGGCGTTTTGCGCCGGATGAACCCATCCCGGTAGAGAAAGCGAAGGGCTGGGTATTGATCATCCGGGGCTCGTCGGGGGGATAGGGATAGTTACCTTTAACGTACAGCCCTTTCCCGGCTCGGACAGAACGGCGACCTCGCCGTTATAAAAGCCCACTCTGTTGCGGATATTCCTGATACCGATGCCGGCCGTATTTTTTCCGGGGCTGAAGCCAATACCATTATCACGGATGGTCAGCTCCAGCATATCTCCTTTTTTCAGCTGAATGACGGCATCTTTTGCATGGGCGTGTTTAATGATGTTATTCAATTGCACCTGTACGATACGGTAGCAGGTGAGCTTCATATCTTCGTCGGACACGTCTCCCCTATAACCGGACGTATCGAGGGACAGGTTAAGCGGAGAGGCCAGCCGCAGATTTTCGATCAGCCTGGCCAACGCGAGGTCGAGGGTGACGCCGCCAAGCGAAGGGGCAACCAGCGATTGCGACAGCTGCCGGATCTCTTCCATGGCGGACTGAAGGTTCTTGTGGCTCTTGAGCAACATTTCGGTCACCTGCTCTTCTTCGCTTTCTTTCATCGCGATGTCCAGGTAGAGCTTGGTAGCTGCGAGTATCTGGTTGATATTGTCATGAAGTTCCTTGCCGATCTGCTCTCTTTCCTTTTCCTGTACCTGGATGCTGGTCTGCGTGATCAGCTTCTGCTGGGTGTCCCGTTGCCTCGACAGTTCGACCTCCGCCCTTAACCTGTCGGTGATATCGATTGCCAATATCAGGAGCACCGGCTCCTGTCCCTGAAGCAGGTCGTGCGTAATGACTTCGACATCGATGATCGTGCCGTCCTTTTTTTTGTGTTTCCAGATACCCGATGGGTAAACGCCCGGGTTGGCGCCCTGCCAGATCTGACTCGTCCCCACGGACATGAATTCTTCCTTTGTATAGCCATAATGTTCTGTGGCGGCCTCGTTGACGTCGATGATCCGCATGCTTTTCAGCGAGAACATCCACATGGGCATAGGATTGCCTTCGAAAAGCAGCTTGTATTTCCGTTCGGAAGCGCGGAGGGCCTCGTCTGCCTGCCGGCGTTGTCTTTCCATCAGGCATTTGTCCAATGCGTTCTGGACGGCATTGGGGAGGCGTTCGAGTCTATCCTTCAGGATATAGTCGCTGGCGCCTTCCTTGATAACATTGACGGCATACTCTTCGGAGACCGTGGCGGTGACCAGGATCAGCGGTGCGCTAATGCCTTCCTCCCGGGTGATGCGCAGCGCCTCCAGCGAATTGAAGGCGGGCAGCGAGTGGTCCGAGAGGATAATATCCGGTCGGAATTCGTGAAGCGCGCGTACAAAATCGGGTCTGTCCACGACCACTTTCTTTTCGAAGCGGAAATTCGCTTTGCGCAGCACCCGCTCGACCATTTCGGCGTCGGCGGGCAGATCTTCGAGATGCAATATTTTTAAAGTTTCCATGTTCAATGGATTTATGGTTGATTATCATTCATAGGTGGTTGATTGGTCAGCAGCCAATACAGCCCCAGTTGGCTTACGGCCCTCGCGAACCCTTCGAAATCGACGGGCTTGACCACATAGCTGTTAACGCCAAGCTTGTAGCTGCTGATAATGTCCTGTTCTTCTTTCGAGGATGTCATGATCACGACGGGTATGGTCTGGCTGAGCTCCGATGATTTCAGCTGGCGAAGGACTTCGATGCCATCCACCTTCGGCATTTTGATATCGAGAAGGATCACTTTGGGCAGGCCTTCCGAATCGCGACCGGAGAAATTCCCCCTGGCAAAGATGAAATCGAGGGCTTCCGCTCCATCTTTTACATGTACGAGATGGTTGGCCAGGTTCACCTTTTTTAAAGCCCGGATGGTCATTTCCGCATCATGGATATTGTCTTCTACTAATAATACCTCGACGTGGTTAAGCATAAGGTTTGGCGTTTTATAATTTGAAATAGAATACCGTTCCTTCACCGGGCTTCGATTCGGCCCAAATCTCACCCTGGTGTTTATCCAGGATCCGTTTGACCAGGGCCAGCCCGACGCCTGTGCCTTCGAATTCCTCCTGGCTGTGCAGGCGTTGAAAGACCTTGAACAGCTTGTCGGCATATTTCATATCGAAACCCGCGCCGTTGTCGCGGACGAAATAGATGTCATGGACGGCATCCCCGTTGTGGGTGGCCCCGATGGTGATCCGCGGATCGGGATTTTTGGCCGAATACTTCATGGCGTTGCCGATAAGGTTCATCCATACCTGTTTGAGGAGATCTTCATCGCCTTTGCAGGGAGGCAGCGGGTCCACCGAGATCAGGAATTTATCCTCGGGCCAGCCCTGTTTCAACTCGGCCACGCAAGTCTCTGTCAGCGCCTGCATATCGGTGATCTTTCTACGGACCTCGCGTTTGCCCAGCCGGGAAAAGGCGATCAGGTCGTCGATCAGCCTGCCCATCATCTTCACATTGCTGAGGATATTGCCGGTGATCCGTTTGGCCTCGTCGTCGAATTGGTCCTCATAATCTTCCTTCAGCATCATGGCATAGCCGCTGACGGCCCTCAGCGGAGCACGCAGGTCATGGGATACGGAATAAGAAAAAGCCTCCAGTTCTTTATTGACCACTTCCAGCTCCTTCGTCCGGATGCTGACCTTGTTTTCCAGTTCGTCGTGCGCATGCCGCACCTGCACAGCCATGGAATCGAAAGACCTGGCCAGCTTGCCGATCTCGTCGCGTCTGTCTGCGACGACGATGGGAGAATAAGTGCCGGCGGCGATGGCGGTGGTGGCGTGTATGAGCCGGTCCAGCGGCCGGGTGAAATTCCGGCTGATCAACCAGGCGATAAAGCTACCCGTCAGGATGAGCACCACGCCGATGAGGATCATCCAGAAAAGAAATCGGTTGGAGGCCTCCATGATCAGATCGCTCGACAGCTCTACCAGGACGATCCATTTGGTGCCGGCCACGGGCGTGGCATCTGCAATTACCCTGCCTCCCGGTCTTGTGTATGTGACGATCCTATGCGAGTCATTCGGCACCTGCGGCGGTGCAGCGACGGGTTTGAGCATATCCGTCCAAAGCGAGCCGTCGTGATTGCCGAAATAAAGCGCGGCTTTGGAGCCCATCAACTGCGACAGCTGGGCAAGCGATTTGGGGGTCGCGCGCAGCGGCCGCCACCGGTAGAGATAGCCGATGGATCTGCCATCGCGCCTGACCGTGGCTATGACGGGGTAATATATGCTGTCTTCGCTGAAATAGAATTTACCGACAAAATTGCTGTCGGTCCTGCCGGCGACCTCACCTGCGGCGAAGGGACCGGAGGGGCTACCCGTTTCTCCGGAGGACCCGATCTGTCGTCCTGCCCGTAGCAGGATATTTCCCTGCAGATCGCGTAATTCCGCCAGCACGGTCTGTGAGTCCGCCAGCAGCCGTTGCAGGGTAGGCAATGTCTCGCCGGGGTTGGGGGAGGCCCCTTTGTCGTATTGTATAGATAGGAAGCGGACGATTTCGGGTTTGTCGGCGGCCCTTTGCGCCCCCGATGCGAGGGTATGCGCCGATTGCTGGAACAGGGAGGCGAGCTGTTCGGTCAGACTGCGCACACGTTGTTGACCGATAGCCATTGTTGCGCGCCGGATACTAATATAGGAGATCGTTCCGAATAAAAGAATGAGGATGAGTAATAAAAGACAGATCAGCAGGGGAAGCTGTTTGCGAATGGATAGGTTCCGCAAAGAAAAAGAATGCGGTTCAACGGTGTCGGACGCTGTTTCTTTCATGTGGTCTCAAGGTTTCAGGCAGGTTAGGTGTCGGGTCGGAAAACTTAATATACAAAATTAAACTCAATATAGGAAGAGAAAGCCATTAAAATCGGCTTAATTTTTTATGGTCGCCTATTACTATGCTATATTTGGCCCTTATGAAGTTATATCGTACACGGAGAGGCACCCTCGTAAACGACGGACAGGACTACCGGTTGCTGGATCAGCCCTGGGAACAACTGATCAACCGGAGTGAGCTGCATCGTTATCTGCGATCCCTGTTGAGCGGCGCCGCTACCCTTCCTGCGGCGGAAGCGGATGCCTTGTTGAAGGGGCAGCTGATGGCCCCCATCGGGACAGGGCAGGAAGTGTGGGCCGCCGGCGTCACCTATCTGCGCAGCCGTGATGCCCGTATGGAAGAATCCGCGGAGTCGGGCGGAGCGACCTTTTATGATAAAGTGTATGTCGCCGAGCGCCCCGAACTTTTTTTCAAGGCCTTACCGCATCGCGTGGCCGCACATTGTGAGGATGTCTATATACGGCGTGATTCCTCCTGGGATGTGCCGGAGCCCGAGTTGACACTTTTTATCAATTCGAATGGCGAGATCCAGGGATATACCATCGGCAACGACATGAGCTCGCGTAGCATCGAAGGTGAGAATCCCCTCTATCTGCCGCAGGCAAAAGTCTATGACCGCAGCGCTGCCCTGGGACCATGTTTACTGGTCCCCGCCGAACCTCTGCCTTCTTCGACCCGGATCAGCATGGTCATCCGGCGCAACGGGGCCAGCGTCTATTCCGGGGAAGTGGCGATCTCTCAGATCAAACGCCGGCTGCCCGAACTGGCGCAGTGGCTATACCGCGAAATGGATTTCGAATACGGATGTTTCCTGATGACAGGGACATGTCTTGTCCCTTCTCAGGAATTCACGCTTCAGGAAGGGGACAGCATAGAGATCGGCATCGACGGCATCGGCACGCTGGTGAACAGGATCGGGTCCAGGCCAATAAAATAAACGAAAAGGATTATATGTGCGAGGTCAGCGCCGTCCGCGTCGTTTTGCTGGGGGATACTTCCACACAGCTACTCGCCAGATTACTGAGCAGCGCAGGAGCCGGGTGCGGGCTTCTTCTGTCGGTGACAGAAGCCGGTTTCGACCAGATCGAAAGAGAGGTCTTAGATCCGGATTCGGAGCTATACCGCCGTGACCCGCAGGTGATCATCCTCTTTCATTCCACTCAAAGACTGCTGGAAATATACGACCGGTTGAGCCCCGGTGAGCAGGATCAGCTGGCCGACGACCGTCTGAGGCTGGTCGATGAATTGAAGTCGGCTGTCCATGCACGGTGTAAGGCCAGCCTCATCTATTATAATTATCCGGAAACGGACGATGCCGTATTCGGAAATCATTCTAACAAAACAGAGCGATCTTTCCTTTTCCAATTGCGTAAGCTCAATTATGGACTAATGACCTACGCTGCCGGGCAGCCGGGTTTTTATATCGTAGACCTGGCCACCATCCAGAATAGGATCGGCAGACCGGCACTGTACCGCCCGATGCTGTATATCCACGCCGCTATGGCAGTCTCGGAGGCCCTCCCTGCGGTGGTGGCCGCGACAGCCGCTTGTATCGGTGCGCTCCTCGGCCGATCCAAAAAATGTCTCGTGCTCGATCTCGACAATACCCTCTGGGGCGGGGTTATCGGCGACGATGGAATGGAACATATCGAGATCGGATCGCTGGGTATCGGCAAAGCTTTCTCGGCGTTGCAGTACTGGATAAAAAAATTGGCCCGGCGGGGCATCATCCTGGCGGTATGCAGCAAGAATACGGAGTCCATCGCACTTCAACCTTTCCGGGAGCACCCGGATATGGTGCTGGGGCTCGATGACATCGCAATATTCCGGGTCAACTGGAACAGCAAAGTCGACAATCTCCGGGATATACAGGCTGTCCTGAACATCGGTTTCGATTCCATGGTATTCCTGGACGACAGCCCCTTTGAAAGGGAGATGGTCCGGGCGGCGATACCAGACATCACCGTCCCCGAATTGCCTGAAGATCCTGCCGACTGGCTGGAATTCCTCTATGGTCTAAATCTCTTCGACACTTCATCCAGATCGGACGAGGATGCCGAAAGGACAAAACTTTATCAGACTGAAGCGCTTCGTGCCGTCGAAAGGCGAGACTATGCGGGAGAGGAGGCCTTCCTGTCGGGACTGGAAATGGTATCGCGCTGGGAGCCCTTCAACACCTTCAATAGTCCCCGGGTGGCGCAATTGTGCCAGCGGAGCAACCAGTTCAACCTGCGAACCGTTCGTTATACGGAAATGGATATTCTGCGTATGGCCGGGGAACCGGACCGGTTCACATTCGCTTTTTCGCTGGACGACCGTCTCGGAGCCTATGGCATTGTCTGCCTGGTCATCCTGGAGACGGTATCCGACGAAACCTTGTTCATCGATACCTGGTTGATGAGCTGCCGGGTATTGCAACGGGGAATGGAACAGTTCACCTTAAATTCAATCGTTGATTTTGCGCGGAAGCGGGGATTTCGGTTCCTGAAAGGAGAGTACCTGCCCACGCCAAAGAATCAGCTGGTAAGGGGCCATTACGAAAAGCTCGGATTTCAGCCCGGGGACGCGTACTGGCTTTTGGATACCGGGACCTTCCAGACCCTGAAAACCGAGATCCGGTCAGCATCCTAAAACGCATTATGACACGCATCGTCGATACCATAACCGCAAAGATCGCCGCACAGGATCCCCTGCATGGGAAGCGGCTGATGAAAAACCTGGCGGTGCAGGATGACCGGTACCACCGGCTGGCAGAAGCTTTCTTTCAAAAATACGAGGCGATCCTCAACCGGGAAGGGAAACACATTGACTATGCCGTCGATTGCTATCTGCGCATGGTGGAGGACGTGATGACCGAAACGATCGAATTCGCGCGAACCGGCAAATATACCAGCAGCACCTTCGAAGAGGTGAATAAACGCGTCTATGGCAGACCGGAGACGATGCAATATTATATGCACGGGCTCATTTTATCGCAATTCCTGTGGCGGCATCACTACGAGATGTTCGACTATTATTCCACGGTACTTCCCCGTTATACCGGCGGCGTCCTCCATTACCTCGAAGTAGGGGTGGGACTTGGGTTTTACCTGTCTCACGCCCGCGAAGCCCTCTCTTCCGGGGCCAGCCTTACCGCCGTGGATATCAGCGAGACGTCGATCGCCCTGTCACGGAAATTTGCCGGTGAAGACCGTATCGACTACCGGCTGCACGACATTTTTACATTCGAAGCGGAGCAAAAATACGATCTGATCGTGTTGGGGGAGGTCCTCGAGCACGTAGAGCAGCCGCTGGCCCTGCTCCTGCGTCTGAAAGAACTGCTTGCCGATGATGGCGTTTTGTTTTTTACCACACCGGCGAATGCGCCCGCTATCGATCATCTGTATCTTTTCCACAACGTGGAAGAGATACGCCGGATGGTGCGGTCGGCAGGTTTCAGCATCGGGTCGGAAAAGGCTTTGCCGGCCGAAGACGTGTCCTGGGAAAAGGTCGAACAGCTGAAGGTAGCCGTTCTATATGGTGCTTTTTTAACCAAACAATCCGATAAGCATGGATAAGAAGACTATCCTGGAAACCATCAATTCAATCTTCATCGAAGTGCTGGAGAACCGGTCGATCGTACTTACCCCGGAAACGACCGCCGGCGACGTAGCGGAATGGGATTCCCTCACGCATATCCAGCTAGTGGTGGCTATCGAAAAGAAATTCGGAGTACGGTTCACCTCGCGTGAGATCCAGTCATGGAAGAATGTCGGGCAGCTGGTGGATACGCTCTCGACCAAATTAGGATAAAAGTTATGCAGCTGCATCATATAGGCGTCGCTTGCCGCGACATAGAAGAAGAGATCGGGAATATTTGCAGGGTCCATGAGGTCCTGGAACGCACTCCCATCGTATACGATCCCTGCCAGGAAGCCACGGTCGCAATGCTGACGCTGGCTGACGGCACCCGTATCGAGCTCGTTGCCGGTGCGCCCGTGCAAACACTTCTTCGGAAGGGCATCGGCTATTACCATCTCTGTTTTGAAGTGGGTGATATAGAATCGGAGATCGCGCGGCTGGTCCTGCAAAACGCCCTGCTCCTTTCACCTCCCAAACCGTCCGTATTGTTCGGGGGCAGGAAAGTAGCTTTTCTGCAGGCGTCCTATGGCCTCGTCGAATTACTCAGCGCAAATAAGGATTGACATGCTTTTTACCACGCTTCCCTTCTTTCTCTTTTTTGTTGCTTTCTTTATCCTGTACTGGTTCGTTTTCGCCGGTACGATAAAGGCACAAAACGGGTTGATCCTTGCCGGCAGTTATTTCTTCTATGGATGGTGGGACTGGCATTTTCTCTTCCTGCTGGCCGGAACTTCCCTGGCGGTGTATTTTTTGGGCGCGTGGCTGTGCCGGACCGCCCGCGAAGGTCGAAAAAATCTCCTGCTGGGCGTCGGCCTGCTTATCAGCCTCGGAAGCCTTCTGTATTTTAAATATTTCCATTCGCTGCTCCCCCTTGGACTCAGCTTTTATACCTTCAAGATGATCAGCTACCTGGTGGATATAAGGAGGGGAAAGACGGCGCCGGCCGGCGATGTCGTCGTATTTTGTTCCTATATCGCATTTTTTCCGTGTTTGCTGGCCGGACCGATCGACCGGCCCGCATCGCTGATCCCGCAGCTGGAAAGGCGACGTGAATTCCGGTATAGCGCCGGCTCCGACGGGATGCGACAGATCCTATGGGGCATTTTCAAAAAGGTGGTCATTGCCGACAATTGCGCGTCGTTCTCATCGGACATTTTCGCTCATTATGCCAGTTTGCCTGCCAGCGCTTTGGTCTATGGCGCGTTTATGGCCACTATCTGGGTGTATGCCGATTTTTCAGGGTATTCGGACATGGCGATCGGTATGTCCAGGCTACTGGGTTTTACGGTGAGCCCGAATTTCAATTATCCCTTTTTGGCGACGAACATCGCCGAATTTTGGCGCAGATGGCATATTACGCTCACCAGCTGGATGACGGATTATGTTTTTACCCCGCTGAACATCTTTCTTCGCGATCTTGGCAAGGGTGGCCTGATCCTCGCCGTTCTCATCAATTTCACGCTTATCGGTCTTTGGCATGGACCGAGCTGGACATATGTCTTCTTCGGACTGCTGAACGGCTGTTATTTCATACCGATGCTTTTACGTGGCTTTCGCCGGAGGAGGGCAGCGGGAATCGGGCGGATCGCGACATTCCTGCTGGTCATGGTCTCGATCATCCTTTTCCGGTCTGTCAGCCTGGACCAGGCCCTGGGATTCTACCGGAGGATTTTCCAGACTTCGCTTTTTTCGCCGTTCTTCATCTTCGAAAAGGTGAACACCGTGGTTACGCTGGTCTGCATTTTGGGGATGTTTGTCGCCGAATGGGCGCAACGGGGCAAGCCGCATGTCCTGCAGATCGATGGGATCCGCGCCTTCCCCGTGAGAGCGCTCATTTATTTCGGTTTGATGGGGATCATCCTTACCTTCGCCGCAACAAAAAATGCCGATTTCATTTACTTTCGGTTCTAGGTCTAAATGCAGCTGAATGACCAGGTTTTTGCTCAAGACATTTTTTTTCCTTCTGCCCGTCATCATCGGCTTCGGGATCTTGTCCCGGCTGGGTGTCCCGCCGATGATGACCAACTCCGGATTTTTCGATCACAAGATGCAATGGTTGCAACGGCATCCGCTGAAGGATGTAAGGCTGATGGCTGCCGGCTCCTCCATGACGGCCTATGCCCTGAACTCGGAGATGATCGTGGAGCAATTGCATCTGCCCTATTATAATTTCGCTTCCTGGAGCATGCAGATCGGGGACACGCGGGTCGTGGTAATGGACCTGGTCCGCACCTACCATCCGGATTATCTTGTCATCTGCAGCTCTCCTGCAGAGTTCACCGAGGCCGACAACCCCACCTACCGCAACTACACAGCCACCAGCCCGTTCATCAGGGAACATTTTCCCGGGTATTTTTATTTTTCCGATTACCATTCCATCCACCAGCTTCTCCTGCGGAAATACAATTCTTCCCATCTGGGTATCGACGAATGGGGGAGGGGGAAGGCGCTTTTCGAGATGGGGAAAAAGACCCTTCACGGAGACGACAGTGCCCGCGCCGACCCGAATGTCTATTTTAGCGAACATGCTTCGGGGTTCGAACATCAGTACCGTGAACTGGATTCATTGTGCGCATGGTTGCAACAGGAAAGGGTTAAGCTTGTTTTTGCACAGGCACCGATGCAGGCATTCGTTGGCCGGAACGGGAGACAATGGCTGAATGCGCATTTCGACAGTTGCCGTCTCATCGTCGGGCGCTATGGAGGTGTGTATTTGAACTATTACGATACGACGCTGTTCAAAGACAGCCTGTTTGTCGACCCTGGTCACCTGACGGCTGCGGGATCGGATATCATAACAAAAAAACTGGTGGCAGATCTGAAGATCGTCATCAGGCAATAGCAAAGACCGCATGAACTGGCAACAATTGTATTCTCCGGTGCGCACCGGCGGAGGACCGAGGCGAAAGGGTGGCGAGGGCAGCGAGGCGAGGACCTCTTTTTTGCGCGACTACGACCGGATCATTTTTTCTTCCGCCTTCCGCCGTTTGCAGAACAAGACCCAGGTCTTTCCGCTGCCCGGGTCGGTCTTTGTCCATAACCGGCTTACCCATAGCCTGGAAGTGGCATCCGTAGGCCGGTCGCTCGGCCGGGCGGTAGGAGATGCGTTGAGTGAAAAATATCCTGATGCCGGCGGGGAGTTCCTGGAATTTTACCGGTATGAGCTGTCTTCCGTCATCGGGGCCGCATGTCTGGCGCACGATATAGGCAATCCACCGTTTGGGCATTCGGGAGAGGAGGCGATCCGGATCTTTTTCCGGGAGGAGCTGCGGGGAGAAGCCCAAAAGCGTTTCGAGGGCGAGCTCAGTCTCAACAGGCAGCGCGATTTCCTATATTTCGAAGGGAATGCCAATGCTTTCCGAACGCTGACGCATGATTTCAACGAACC
>DASYSV010000568.1:0-3175 GCA_036010185.1 Puia sp. | reverse complement strand
ATTCGGGGTATCCGGTCTGGTCTTTTATGATACGGCCAAGGCTTATTATCAATTCAATATCAACCGCAACCTTTCGAATGAAGCAGCGGTGACCTTCAACACCGGCTTACTGAGAGCAGTGAGGTCAGCCAAACCGTTGGTGAGCTCGTTCGATGGGTGGACGGCGGAGGATTCGGCGTATCTGCGGCGCAATAAATTTGTCGTGCAGGAACTGGCCAGGGCCAAGCCGATAGAGGACCAGAAAGTGAAGACCCTGGAATCGGTGACGGTGAGGGGACATGTTAAAACGGATGCCGAGAAGCTCGACGAGCGTTATGCGTCGGGGATGTTTTCGGGTGGGGATGCGTACGAGTACGACCTGGTCAACGATCAGCTGGCCAGCTCGTACCCCGATATCTTCACTTATTTGCAGGGGAAGGTGCCCGGTCTGCAGATCGTAGCTGGGCAGGGTCCGGGGGGTACCGCGTCTTTGTCGTGGCGGGGCGGAAGGCCCAGTCTTTATCTGAACGAAATGCAGATGGATGTCCAGGGCTTACAGAACACACCGGTATCGGATATTGCCTATGTGAAGGTCTTTCGTCCGGGGTCGGGCGTAGGGTTCGGCGGCGGGGCCGGCGGCGTGATCGCGATTTACACGAAAAAGGGAGGGGATGAGAAACGCAATGACGCGAACTTCAAGGGGCTGGACCGGCAGATCCTGATCGGATATTCGATGCCGAAAGAATTCTATTCGCCGAACTATCTCGTGAGTTCGCCGCTGAACGAGCGCGAGGACCTGCGGACGACATTGTACTGGAAGCCGTATATACTCACCGATAAGTTCACCAAACAGGTGACTATCGAGTTTTTTAATAACGATATTTCGCGGAAGCTGCGGATCGTGCTGGAAGGATTCAACGAGGACGGGAAGCTTGCGCATTTAGAGCAGATCATACAATAGAGTGTGGCATGAATATATCTGCTGTGGTCGATTTTCTTGAGACGCTGGCCCCGCCGGCTTACCAGGAGCATTACGACAATGCGGGACTGCTCACCGGGAGCCGCTCCTGGGAATGTACGGGAGCGCTGACCACCCTGGATGTCACGGAGCAGGTGGTGGAAGAAGCGGCGGCCCGGGGCTGCAATTTAATTGTGGCGCATCATCCCATCATCTTTAAGGGGCTGAAGAGACTTACCGGCAACGGCTATGTGGCACGGACGGTGATCTCCGCCATCAAGCGGGATACCGCGATCTATGCCATTCACACCAATCTCGATCATATGGTTGCCGGAGGCGTCAACGGGCGGATCGCCGCGCAGCTGGGTCTTCAGGGAGGTGCTGTCTTGTTGCCGAAGGAGGGGGTGTTACAGAAACTGTTGTGTTTTGTGCCGGTGGATCATGTGGAGTCCGTTCGGGCGGCGATGTTTGCGGCAGGGGCAGGGCACATCGGTGGATACAGCGAGTGCAGCTTTTCGGGGGAGGGGATGGGGACTTTTTTAGGCGGGGAAGGGACGGATCCATTTGTGGGCGAGCGGGGGATCAGGCACCAGGAAAAGGAGATGAGGCTGGAGGTGGTGGTGCCCGCGCATTTGAGCGCTTCTGTTGTCGCGGCTATGAAGGCCGCGCATCCTTATGAGGAAGTGGCATATGACCTGGTGTCGCTAGCCAATACGCATCCCGGGGTGGGGGCGGGTCTTTTCGGGGATTTGCCGGTGGCCATGGAGGAGCGGGCGTTCCTGGAGCATCTTGGGGCAGTTTTTGGATTGGCGGTGATACGCCATACGCCTCTGACAGGGCGTCCGGTGAAGCGGGTGGCTGTTTGCGGCGGTGCTGGTAGTTTTTTGATTTCCAGCGCTTTAGGGGTTGGGGCGGATTTTTTTATTACGGCGGATGTAAAATATCATGAGTTTTTTGACGCCGATGGCCGGCTGGTGTTGGCCGATATCGGGCATTTCGAAAGCGAGCAGTTCACTATGGACCTGCTTTTTGAGGTTTTGCAGGAAAAATTTCGTAATTTCGCGGTCCTTAAATCGGAGACAAAAACGAATCCGGTTAAATACTACTTATGTCAAGCGTAAAAGAATTCTCCGTGGAGGAAAAGCTCACCTCGCTGGTGACACTCCAGAAAGTCGAATCCAAACTAGACGAGTACAAGATCCTGAAAGGCGAATTGCCGATGGAAGTCAGCGATCTGGAAGACGAGATCACGGGTCTTCATTCCCGTCAGACCAGGGTTGAAGAAGAGATCAACGGGATCCAGGAATTCATCAATCAGAAGAAGGAAGCGATCAAGGAGGCCGATGCGCTGATCAAGAAATACGATAAACAAAGCCAGAATGTAAAGAACAGCCGCGAGTTCGAAGCGATCAACAAGGAGATCGAGATGCAGCAGCTGGAAGTGAAGCTGGCCGAAAAGCATATCAAGGATGCTGGTGAAGAGATTGCCGAGAAGGTGCTGCTTTTGGAAAAGGCGAAGAAGAATATCGGCACCAAGGAAGCCGTGCTGAAGAATAAAAAGGACGAGCTGGACAAGATCATCGCCACGACCGAAAAAGAAGAAAAACATTTTACGAAACTGTCTACCGAAGCGCGTGAAAAAGTGGAATCCCGGCTATTGCATTCCTATGATCGTATCCGCGGAAATTATCGCAACGGTCTTGCGGTTGTTCCGGTGCTCCGTGACGCGTGCGGCGGCTGTTTCAATGCCATCCCACCTCAGCGTCAGAGCGAGATCCGCCAGCGCAAGAAGATCATCGTTTGCGAGAACTGCGGACGGATCCTGGTGGACAATGAGCTAAACGACTCCATCGAGGTCAAATAAGGGGCCGGTGAGGCGGACCATTATTTTTGCCGTCTTTTTTCTTCCCGTGCTGTGTTCCGGGCAAAAGCACTATGATTTCAATGCTGTTTGTCAGCAAGCCTATCATTCTATCGTCCAGCTGAAGCTGGAGGAAGGGCGGCGGTTGCTCGACGAGGAGAAGAGGAGGGACCCCGGTAATCTGATCCCCTATTTCCTGGATAACTATATCGATTTCTTTCAACTATTCTTCAACGAGGACGCTACGCAGTATGCAGCCTGGAAGGATCGACGGGATCAGCGGCTGGATCTGATGAGTCAGGGTCCCGAAGGTTCGCCGTGGAATCTTTTTACGCGGAGTCTCATCCATTTTCAGTGGGCTGCGATACAGATAAAAT